>NZ_QDDL01000011.1 GCF_003097315.1 Pelagibaculum spongiae | reverse complement strand
TGTGTTAATAGCAATTTAATGCGGCGTTTAAGTGGTATTCTGAAAGAGGTGCTTAAATTCGGGAAAATATCAAAAAAACCTGTCAAGCGATTTTTATATTAAATTGTGCTGAATGGTTACTTTATTTTTATGAATTTAGAAAAATAAAAGGAGTCTCTTCTGCAGGGTATAGTGCTTTTGATAATGTGGTTAAAACAGCAATGTTGCTGATCCTCCGCTTTTCTGTTCGAATGCCGTTATGAGCTTTGAAATTTCCCAACGTAGCTGTCCGGCCGGTCATCTTGATGATCAGTTGCCGATGTTTTTACAGCGAATTTATCTTTCCCGTGGCATTTTGCATCCCGATCAATTGGATATGCAGATGTCGGCGCTTGAGCCTCCGCATAGTCTTAAAGAAATTGAACCGGCCATTGCATTGCTGCGCCGTGCGATTCGTAGTCACCAGCGGATTTTGATTGTGGGTGATTATGATGCCGATGGCGCTTGTTCGACTGCGGTGGCATTGCTTGGACTGAAAGCGATGGGCGCGGTCAATGTTGACTATTTAGTACCTAATCGCTTTGAAACCGGTTATGGCTTGTGCCCGGAAATTGTTGAGCAGGGCATTGCCAAGTTTGCGCCAGATCTAATCATCACAGTCGATAACGGGATTTCCAGTATTGAAGGGGCTAAGGCTGCCAAGGCTGCTGGAGTAGCTTTGTTAATTACCGACCATCATTTGGCCGGTGAACAACTGCCCGAAGCAGATGCCATAGTGAACCCTAACCAACCGGAATGCCGTTTTCCAGATAAAGCATTATGCGGCTGCGGGGTGATGTTTTATATCTTACTGGCATTGCGCACTGAGTTACGCCGCCGAGGGTGGTTTAATGATCAGCTGCCCGAGCCAAATATGGGCCATTTACTCGATTTAGTTGCGCTGGCAACGGTGGCCGATGTAGTACCACTTTCCCATAACAATCGAATTTTAGTGCAGCAAGGTTTGGCTCGAATTCGTGCCGGTCGCTCTCGTCCGGGTATTACTGCTTTGTTGGAACTGGCCAACCGCAATCCACAAAGATTAGTCGCTTCTGATTTAGGCTTTGCTGTCGCACCGAGATTAAATGCGGCCGGTAGGCTGGAAGATATGAGCTTGGGGATTCGGTGTTTGCTGACAGATTCAGTAGCCGAAGCGCGGCAATTGGCGCAGCAATTAGACCAGCTAAATGATGAACGCCGACACCTTGAGCAAGAAATGCAGCAGCAGGCCAGGTTATGGCTTGAAGAGCTGGATCAGTTAAAGCAAAAAAAAATCCCACGGGCGATTTGTCTCTATCGGTCTGACTGGCATCAGGGCGTAATTGGTATTTTAGCTTCGCGAATTAAAGATATTTACCATCGGCCAGTGATTGCTTTTGCCGATGGTGGTGATGGCATGATTCGCGGCTCGGCGCGTTCGGTAGCCAAGGTTCATATTCGAGATGCGATTGAAAGCGTCACCACCAAACACCCACATCTTTTAAAATCATTTGGCGGCCATGCGATGGCAGCTGGTTTATCGCTCAAGGCAGAGCATTTGCCCGCATTTGAGCTGGCTTTTATTGAAGAAGTGGAAAACCGGTTAGCCGAAAAAGACTGCCTAGGTGTTTACGAAACCGACGGCCCGTTGGCAGGCGTTGAGATGACGTTAGATACCGCCAAAATGCTCAGAAATGGTGGGCCGTGGGGCCAGGGTTTTGCAGAGCCAAGTTTTCATGGTTTGTTTTGGGTGGATAGTTGGCGAGTGGTCGGTGAAAAACACTGGAAGCTGACGTTAATCTCGATCGATGGTGGCGAAGCGATCGATGCAATCTGGTTTAGTCCCGATGCAAAATGGACCCCACAGCAGGGTAACCGGCTAGAGCTGGTTTACCGTTTGGATGTAAATGAGTTCCGCCAAAGAGAGGCGGTGCAGATAATGGTGGTTAAAGGTCGCTTGGGCTGATCTGTCACCTTGTTGCAGTTAGTGCGCTGTCATAAGCTTAAAATCCAGTCTGAATGAGACAGTTATTGATGATGTCCAGCTCCGATTCCCTGCCAGCAGAAGGCCAAGCTGCAAGTCCAGTGTTGCGTCCTGTACTGAAAGACAAGTTTGGTCGTGAAGTTACCTATATTCGTATCTCGGTAACCGATCGCTGTGATTTTCGCTGTACCTATTGTATGGGTGAAGATGTTGAATTTTTACCGCGCGATAAGGTGCTCAGTCTGGAAGAAATTCATACCATCGCCAGCGCCTTTGTTGAAATGGGTGTGAGTAAAATTCGTATTACGGGCGGTGAGCCGCTGGTTCGGAAAAACTTGATCTGGTTGTTAAAAGAACTTTCAGCTTTGGAAGGCCTGGAAGAGTTGGTGATGACCACCAATGGCTCGCAGTTAACTCGATTGTCGAAAGATTTAGTTGATGCAGGCGTTAGCCGACTGAACATCAGCTTGGATACATTAGACCGCGAATGTTTTGCAAAGCTGGCGCGGCGCGATAAATTTCAGCAGGTAATGGATGGCATAGATGCAGCTCGTGAAGCCGGTTTTAAGCGAATCAAGCTTAATGCCGTCATTCAAAAGGGCGTCAACGAGCATGAAATCATGCCGCTGGTTAATTTTGCATTGTCTAAAGATATCGACATTTGTTTTATCGAAGAAATGCCGTTAGGCGAAGTCGGTTATGACCGAAAAGAAAATTTCATTAGCAGCGATGAGGTGCGTGAAATTGTCGCTAAAGAATTAAACTTGGCAGATTGTAAAGATTCCACCGGCGGCCCGGCAAAATACTTCAAAGTCGATGGCGGCCAACGAATTGGTTTTATCTCACCACATAGCCATAACTTTTGTGGCGACTGTAATCGAGTGCGCTTAACTGTAGAAGGCCGTTTGCTGCTATGTCTGGGTAATGAGCATTCAATGGATTTACGCCAAGTCGTGCGTGATCACCCAGGTGATGTTGACTTCCTAAAGCAGAAAATTCTTGAAGCCATCGACCTTAAACCACTAGAGCATCATTTCAATTTGGATGAACAGCCAGAAATTGTTCGGTTTATGAACAGTACCGGTGGTTGATTGCAAGCAAATTCATTATTAAAAAACGGGCAGTTTGAAACTGCTCGTTTTTTTGTTTCAGCTTATACATTTTGCTCGTAGAATTTGAAATCTTGGCTTGTCAGTGAGGCTGGGAGCATGGCGTTCAAGCTCGATAAAAAAATGACTCATTTCATAAGGCCATTTTGATTCATCTTCTGGAAGTATTTTTTCGAACAATTCAAAAAACTGTATAGCATGAGAGCAAAGCGCTCTTGAAGAGCCTGCAAGATATGCAGGTAGATCTGTTGCATCTGTCATTTTAGTTAATACAGGTGAAATCGCTGGATAAAGTTCGGGAAAAAACTCCCCTGACCAAAGTAAAACCTCGATAAGGTTGCATGTGATCTTGTTAGATCTACAGTGTTTATGCTTAGGCCAGACGGATTTAAAAAAGTCCACAATGCATGGAATAGATAAAGTGTTCTGTTCTGAGTCGCTTCTTAACCACATTTCGATTTGTTGAATGGTTAAGTGTCTGAATTGTTTGTTATTTATGACCAAGCATTGCCGAACGAATGAATCAGTTATCTTGGTTTCCTTATTGCCTTTTTCTGCCGCCCAAACGTTTAATAATAAAGAGCATGTCATTTCTAGAGTTTGTCCCTCTAGCAATGCTGCTGAATTTAACGCTTGAAGAAGTACATCTTGCATAATATCAGGAGCTTTGGCGATTGATGATTGATTGTGAGCTACCAAAGCTCCAACACAGAAGGCTTCTTTTTTTTCTGGGTTTTCAATGAGTTTGTAAAGATGTTTTTCAACCCAGCTTTTTTGAGTGGTAAGTAGGCTATTCAGTGCTGCTGAAAAATATGCAATTCCGTATCTTGCCAAAGGCATCGGGTAGTTGATCAAAAG
Organism: Pelagibaculum spongiae; assembly: GCF_003097315.1. Classification (NCBI taxonomy): domain Bacteria; kingdom Pseudomonadati; phylum Pseudomonadota; class Gammaproteobacteria; order Oceanospirillales; genus Pelagibaculum; species Pelagibaculum spongiae. The sequence continues at coordinate 128,885 of NZ_QDDL01000011.1, read as the reverse complement.
AGTGGCAACATTTTGCCAGTTAGTATCATGCTCGTTTGCAGCATTTACTAAGAGCTTGGCGAGCTTCCCTGTGAAAAAGTTGCAACTATCATGGAACCAGTCAACAGCTGTTTGGCTTGTTATATCGTGTGGGTAAAGGGTGGCAAATTCATAGAGGTCAGTGAGAATGTCTGAAATGACCTCGACAATATTTGTTTCAGTTAGGTTGCTGTTCAGTACTTGAGCTTCAAGCCAGTCTGTAATTTCTTCAACGAACAAAATTTTATGGTTTGGTTGAAGCTTTTTAATTAATTTTAGGCTTCTAGCGTAATTCGTTTGGGGAAAGTTTTCCCGTGCTGTACTTGAGAAGAATTTCTTCCATGGCCATTCATCAAATGGTTGGCCATTTTCGGTATTTTCCAACTCTAATATGAGCGCATTTATTGCGTTGTCCGTTTCTGATTTGCAGTAACCAGACCAAGGATCGGTTTCTTCAAATTGATAAAAATCGATCTTTGAAATTTTTTTAGCTTTTTTAATAACCTTTTCAAGAGCAAGATCCTGCAAAGCATCGCAACTTTCTTCTTGCCTGATAAAGCCAACTCTAGTTTCTATCGGGTTTAGCGCTGGACGCTCTTTAGCTTGAATTTTCTGGCCGATGTGTTCCATTTTGTCGTGAAATACGTCGGATAGGCGATGCTGCTCTCCATCAATTAGTTGAACGAAATGATAAACCCTTGATGCAAGGACTCTTGCCCCTGGCTCCTCCTCCAGGTCTCGTTTGCTTACTTCTTTAGACAGTACATTCTCAATTATGTAGAGCTCTGCGGGGCTAAAATCTTTCCAATAATGTGAAGCTACTTTTGTTAGATCAGAATAATAAGACGGCTCTTCCAAAAAGTGCTGGTGTGCAGAAAGTATGAAATCCAGCGCTTGTTTTGGATATTTTTTGGGGAGGTATAGGAAGCACCAAACTTTCAATTGAAAAAATATGGGGTCATCAGTTGGCCATGAAATTAAATGCACTAATGTTTCTTTCGGTTTGTATGAATAGGCTAGAGAGAACAGTTGAGCGCAGCATTTCAAATGGTTTGTAAGGCTCTGTCTGTTGTAATTTAACTTGGCGTGACTGAGTGGTGAGAAGTCTAATCTTGGTACGCGAGGTAGCTGCTGGTTGATTACCTCATATAATTTTTTAACAGACAGTAGTTTTCTTATGAAAATATCGAGAAAATTCAGAAGATTGTGGTTCTCTGGGGTAGGCAGGTAAGTTGGGGGGAAGCTAATGGTAATGCCTAGGTGCTTTATTAAATCATCTTCGCGCTTTGGAGAAAATAAACTTTCATCACTGTAAGGCTTGCATACGAGAATAGGGGATATTTCTGAAGCAAGCTTGGTTAATGTCAGCAGATTCCAGCCGATGGCGCTTGCCTCTTGCGCCAACGCTGATTGTCGAAGCAAGGGTGCTTCATCCGCGATCAAATCAACATGGCTCAGTAATAGTGTCCATGCTTGCTTGTAAGGCTCATTGAAGCTGTCTGGTTGGAGCAGCTTAAATCTTAATGAAGTAATTATGTTTGGATGTAATTCTTTTTTTCGAGCCACCCAAGTGAGGGCCTCGTACTGATTTGATACTGAGGCGAGCCATCGGCAGAGGTAATCTAAGCGCTCAGGTAGCTTTTTCGTTTGCTTACTATTTTCCCCGTAGAAAATATTTTCATACTTTTCTTCATTAAAGAAAGAGTCAGTTGCAAAGATTTCAAATGCATCCCAGTTTAAATTTACTTTTGGTGGAGTAAAATCGTAGCTGCTGATTTTGGCTTCTATGTTATCAGAGTCGAGCTTGTACCAGTTTTGAAATGCTGTTGCCTCAAGCTCAGAAGATGGTGAAAGATCTAGGATTTTTAATCGTATGTTTTTATCAAAAACATACAGCCACTCTGCTGTTGGTGATGTTTGAGCAAAAGCCTTGGCACCATCCGTTGATGATACAAGGTGAGCCACCTGACCTCGCTCATAAGGCTGTAAATTTTGAGGGCCTTTCTTGGCGAGAACAGCTATTTTCTGGATCCATTTCTGTGGATTTCTTGCCCTTGCAGCCCACTCTGAAAGGCTATCCCAAAGTTGGTCGTATTCCTGAAAAATAATTCCTTTCGCACCTTTTGAAGCCCAGTCACTAATCACAGAGGCTTCGCTGCCTTGAGCGAAGGCATAGATTTTGTTACGTCTATTTGTCTGATTAAGCGCTTCAAGTAAATATTGAATGGGTGGATCATCAGCAGAATAACCCACAAATACCACAGTAAAATTAACGAGTATGTCTTTAAAAAAATCGGTCGCCCAACCGTGAGCAAGATAGGCTCGTCCATACTGGGCGCTGGTCAGAATAAATCCTTGGCCCTCTTTATCAGATGAATCGTATTCTTTATTCACCCGCCCATGCAGATAGGTAATTCCATTAAGGGCTTGACCATGTCTGATCGAGGGTAAGCGCGGCGGGAGGTGGCAGTATTTTCCAGAGTCTTTTTTACCTAGAGCATCCTCAAACAACCGGTCGAAGTTAGTGGTTACCAGTTGGAGGTCATTGTTCGGTGTTGTGGCTAAATCTAAGAGTATTTTGTGGGATCTGTAGCATTCTTCTGGATGTGTTTCTAATTTTTTCGGTTTCAGAGCTTTCGCAACTTCATGTTCAATGTCGTCCAGAAAGAAATCTTTTTCTAGCAACCCAAAGGCTCTATCACCTGAGCATTTGATTGTGATTTTGTCTGAATCTTTAGAGCCGATTTCTATCTGTTTTTGAATCGCATCATGCTCTGTTATGCCTAAGGAGCGGCAGACATTTCCTACCAGCGAAAAGAAGTCTGGTAGTTCGGCGTCATTCTGAGAAACACCCGCACCACAAAAAAACACAACATTACCTTCATCTCTGGCGATGAGTAGTTCGTCGGGTATTGATGGCCCGTCTTCAATGAAGCGCATGGTTTGCTGTTCCTTCGGCTAAAGCTATTGATTAATCATATCTGCAGAAAACTGCCTGTGCGATAAGCGATTCAATTTCTACAGTAAGGTCTTGAGTTATCGCAACTGATGACTTGTCATCAACCGGTTTTTTAGTGGACAATGACCGCAAAGAATAACTAAAGCGGGAATAACCATAATGAAAGATCCGATTGTCATTGTTAGTGGTGTTAGAACGCCAATGGGCGCTTTCCAAGGTGCTTTGTCTTCACAGACCGCACCTGAGCTTGGTGGCCACGCAATTCACGAAGCAGTTGAACGCGCTTGCATCAAACCTGAAGAAGTCGACGAAGTGATCATGGGCTGTGTTTTGCCTGCGGGCACCAAGCAGGGGCCGGCACGCCAGGCAATGCAGTTAGCACATCTGCCAAACGCTACCGGTGCTATCACAATTAATAAGTTATGCGGCTCTGGCATGAAAGCGATTATGCAGGGTTGTGATTCTATTCTGGCCGAAAGCAATAAAATTGTGGTTGCTGGCGGTATGGAAAGTATGAGTAATGCGCCGCATTTGATTCCTGCTTCACGAAATGGTTTCCGTATGGGCCATGGTGAATTCAAAGATCATATGTTTTATGACGGTCTTGAAGATCCGCAAACCGGCAAGTTAATGGGCGTTTTCGCCCAGCAGTTGGCTGATGAAAAAAATATCACCCGCGAGCAGATGGATGATTTTGCAATCAACTCGCTGAAAAAGGCTAAAGCAGCCATTGAATCTGGCGTTTTGCGCAGTGAAACAGTGCCGGTGATTGTTAAAACCCGTAAAGGCGAGCACATCGTAATTAATGATGAGCAGCCAGAAACGGCAGATTTAGACAAGGTGCGGACATTGCGTCCAGCATTCCGCCGCGATGGTACGGTAACTGCGGCAAACTCTAGTTCTATTTCTGATGGTGCATCTGCTGTTGTCTTGATGCGTGAATCGGAAGCTTTTGATCGTGATTTACAGCCTTTGGCTCGTATTACCGGTTATGCCAGTCATTCACAAGATCCAGAATACTTTACTACCGCACCGGTTGGTGCAGTGAAAAAGCTATTGGAAAAAACTGGCTGGTCTACTGAAGAAGTAGATCTGTGGGAAATTAACGAAGCGTTTGCCATTGTCACTATGTACGCCACCCACAAACTGGGTTTGGATGAAAGCAAGGTGAACATTCATGGTGGTGCTTGTGCGCAGGGTCACCCGGTTGGTTCTTCTGGAAGTCGTATTGTTGTTAGCTTGATTCACGCTTTGAAAAAGCTGGGTAAGCACAAAGGTGTCGCTACTTTATGTATTGGTGGTGGTGAAGCGACTGCGATTGCAGTGGAGCTTTACGAGTAAGCTCTCCTTTGAAGTACAAGCTCTGTAAATAAAAGCGCTGCAATTTATTTTGTGGCGTTTTTTTTTATTTTCAGAGCACAAAAAAGAGCAAGCAGATAAACATACCTAGATTGATCAAGGTAAGTGTGTGGTGGTGTAGGGGGTTTTAAGGTGGGTAGGGTGCTGCCATTTGGTTAGGCTAGATACCTGAGCAAGAGGTAAAGCCTAAACCAAATGAAATAGATCAACGTGCTGTTTTTTTCAGTTCTACTTATCTGAAGACAGTAACCATTCTACAAATTTCAACGCTTCAGTGCGCTTGGAGAAGGTCTGTCTGTTCTTGCCTTGGCTATCGGTGAAGGCAATTGACGATTTGTTGACTGAAATTGAATCTACTGGAAAGTTGACTGTAATTTCGTGTCCGTTTATTAGGTATGACATATGGTCACACTCCTTTTTTTATTAAAGCTACCGATCGGGTAGTTTTTTATAACAATAAGATATCCTTGGCGTTGTTACTAAAGATAGCTGCTAAAGCGCTAAAGGTAGTTGCGAAAGATGAATTTTAGTTCAATTCGAGATTAATCAACTTTTTATGCTTATACAAGCAGCCTGTTGATTGTTTTGTCAGCGATCCAAATGATTGGATCGAAAAAGCAAAACGAATCTCAAGCTGAAACCAAGTTAAGCATAAAGATATGACAGTGAAGTGACTGTCGATAGATGATCGAACCTGTTGTGATAACGCTTATGTGGGGATCAAACGACGAATCGTGGATGTTTACAGAAGGCGGTGAAAGTATATCAAAAAAGGGTATATCTCTAAAACTGATTGGAGTGTATCGAGTAAATGAGTCTTGTCAACAAGTAAAAATTCGAAACGTTGTATTGAAGCGGGTTTGTTAACAACAGGTTAATCAGCGTTAATTAAAAATGTTTTCGATTCTGTTGTAGTAAAGCAGGAATGCAATTTGGTATTTTCCAAGAGTGCAATGTACAGACCAGTGTAACGCTAGCCGATACAACGATTGCTAAAGAAAGAAATCATGTCGATTGTTTTGTGAGAAACAAGACAGAGAGTAAGTGGAATGATTTTTTTAAAACATTTTCCGTAAACAGGTATGATTTTGCCGTTACAACAGTCAAAAAATAACCGCTGTCGTAATAAGACAAAAAAAAGCCGCCTTGCGTGAGCATGGCGGCAAAGGGTTGTAATCATCAGCACACGATCAGCCGACTTAACGGCTGTTCAGCGACAAATCAAATTTATCGCCAGATCTAATGTAATGGTTTTACCATTTTACAACTTGATCTAAATCATCGGAAAATAGAAAACATTAGGCGCAAACCATCATGTTTGGGCTAGGTCACTAAATTTGTCATACCAAATTAAGTGACATATTTCTAAAGTTTGTCATTTTTGTTGTTGGTCGAAATTAAAGTGTGACAAATATCGGCTTTAGTTCCCAGTTATTGCAAAATTTGACAGTTAGCCAGCTAAAATTTGACGCTTATCAATATAAGCTAGAGTTTTAAGGTGTCGCGATTAGAATGATCTAGGTCAAACTTTATAACAGGTTCGCCGAATGATCGAAGCAGTCGAAATTGTCTCAGTAAAATGGCCAGGCCTTGAAGCGGTTGCAGAATTAAAAGCAACAGCTTCAGACCAATCAGAAATTTGCGTTAGATGGCGCGGTCAATCATGGCAAACTATTCAACTTTCTATTTGGTCAGCAACTTCTGGGCGGATTACCTTTCCTGGTGATGAGCCAGATAGTCGTTTGTTGTTGTTGGCGCTGGACCATTTCTTTGTTCACTTCACTCGATACCAGTCAATTTTGTTACCGATGAAATCTTTGACTGGTAAACTGTTTGCTCAGGAAATAGATTCATCTGGATTGAGCTTTGGGATCAAACGAAGTGAGTTTTATCAAATCCCACTGCTCTGGCTAGGTCAGTCTGATGTGGGTGCTAAGCAAACTTATCAGAGATTTAACCCTGAACTGAATGAGACGCTTTCAGTTGAGGCACAAGGAAATTTGCTGGAGCTGAAAGCTGACGGCAAGTTAATTGGGAGTTTTTGCTTGTGTCGTTCTGAAGGCGGTTTACTGACGATAAACTGTGACTATATGAATCCGTTTCGAATGGTCAGTAAAGTGCTGCAAGGATGTGCGTCGGTTTTCATTCATGCAGTTTATCTTATATTTCCGCATGCGATGAAGTTACAAGGTAGTTTTATGTCGCTATTAGAAAAGCGTTGCGGTAATTCTACAGCAGATACTTGCCGTGCCAGAAAGCGCTTTTTTGCCGAATGTTATTTCTAGGTTAACCAGTTAAATGATCGCTTATTAAAGCAGTTTTCATTTTAATTGTCGTTACTAGCAAACCAATAGTACTATTTATTTTATTGATTTATTCGTTAGTTTTGACGAAACCCCAGAGATAACTGGGGTTTATGAATCCTATCATTAAATACAGACAAACGGTCTACTCAGAATGAGGTGAGAGAACAAAGCCCTGCTATATTTATTTACATGTTTCTGTTCGCAGAACTTAATGTTTTATTCTCCCCCCCATTCGAGGTTGGCCCGTCCGACCTCATTTTTTTGCCTGCAGTATTTAATTGATTTATGGCTTAATAATTAATAAATCACTGCTGATTTTTTCCAAGATTTTTTCTGCAGTATGGCCAATTAATACTCGCTCAATCGCAGAACGAGAGATCGCGCCCATAACTGTGATGTCATAGCTATTTTTCTTAGCAAAATCGACAATGCCTTTTTCTGGCACGGCTTCCAATAAATGTTGGTTGGCTGGGTCAATTGACGATTGCTTGATGGTCTCTGCAAAAGCGGCTTTGTGCAATTCGCGAATATGGCCTGGCGTATCAGGGAAGCGGATGACGCCAGCTTCAATATGCATTTCCAGTTTACTTGGATCAAAAGCATGCAACGCATGAACTTCACCGGATAACTTCTCAGCTAATGCAGTACCTTCGCCCAACAGTTTCTGTTCAAGCTTGATGCTTTCTGCCCGGGTATGCATTGGATCTATCGCAACCAATATCTTGGGTGATGCTTGCCATGGCTGATGTTTCACTAATAACAGCGGAACGCTGGCTTCACGAATCAGATCCCAATCGGTATGACTGAAAGGAAGATCTTGGCCATCATTAGGGTGACTGCAGCGAACAATTAGATCTGCACCTGATTCTTCGGCTTTATCAAGAATGCAATCTGCGGGACGTTGTTGCCAACGTACATCGCAGGTGGTTTCTATACCTTGCTGACGAATCGAGTCAGCCATGCGTTCTAACAATTTACAGTGACGGTTATGCAAGGTTTGAGTTGCGCGTTCTAGTGAAGGGGCATCAAACAGATAGCTGGTGGCTAGCAAGGGGTCGTAATCACTAATGAATAGTTCGAGTTTGGCTTGGTATTGCTTTGCCAGATGAACCGCTTTGTTTAGCGAAGGGTGCTGTTCTAATTCAGGGTCAATCACTACCAGAATCTTGCTATAGGTATTCATGTTTTACCTCCTAAGGATGAATCGCTTCAGCCTCTGTCAGGAAATTTCTTATTGTTGTTAATATGGATAATAACACCTATTGCCTAAGCGAAAACCGCTTTGGCAAAGATTCTGTTGCTAGGGTTATAAAATTAGTCAAACACCTGACTTTGAAAAACTTTGCAATACTATTGCTGGGCTGCATTGTCTGATGAATCAGTCGCTGACAATTTTCTGAAATTTTGCACGGTAAACCAGTAAATGTGCCAATAATATATATCCAAAGCAATCGGAAGTGCTGGTAAATAGTAAACCAACCTTGGCTCATATACTCAAGCGGCTTCCAGTTGAATCCTGCACCTTGAAGTGGTTTAGGTGTAAAAATCAGTGGTTGTGGTTGTGGTTGAGCGAGTTTGGTTGGTGCTCTTTGATCTTCCCGCAAAATAGACAATAAACGAGCTGTGTAACAAGAATGGTAAGCAGGAGTGATTGCATGAATATTTTGATTTCGGGTGGTACCGGTTTTATTGGTAAGGCGTTATGCCATCGGTTGACTACTCAAGGTCATCAGCTTTGGGTGTTGTCTCGCCAGCCAGAAAAAGTGACGCAGCTCTGCGGTTCATCCGTTATCGGTATCAATATTGATGCGCCGATTCCTGACAATATAAATTTTCAGGCAGTAGTTAATCTAGCGGGTGAAGGGATTGCCGATAAACGCTGGAGCTCATCTCGTAAGCAGCAGCTAATCGATAGCCGAATACAGACCACTCAAAAATTAGTCGATTGGGTAAAACAGGCGAGTTATAAACCAACGGTGTTTATTAGTGGCTCGGCAATTGGTTGGTATGGTGATCAAGGTAGTCAGCAATTGGATGAACAGTCCAAACCGCGAAATGAGTTTACCCACAGGCTCTGTCAGCAATGGGAAGATACCGCAAAGCCGTTAGAAGATTTAGGGGTTCGCTTGTGCTTATTAAGAACCGGATTGGTGATTGGTAAGGATGGTGGTTTTCTTAAGCGGATGTTACTGCCCTTTAAAATGGGTGCTGGCGGTCGGATGGGTGATGGTGCTCAGTGGATGTCGTGGATCCATATGGAAGATATGCTGGGGTTGATCCTTTTTTTAATTGATCATCCAACAATTAGCGGGCCAATAAATGCAACGGCACCAACATCTGTAATGAACAGTCAATTTACCCGTGTTTTGGCAAAAAAATTAAATCGCCCGGCAATTGCCCATTTACCTAGCTGGTTCTTAAAAGGCGCTTTTGGTGAAATGGCGACACTATTAATTAGCGGTCAAAGAGTTTTGCCGCAAAAGGCGCAGTCAGCTGGTTATCACTTTGTTTATGAAGAATTAGATAAAGCGCTACAAGATATTTTATAGATTGAAAAATAAAACGGCGACCAGAATTAACAGGTCGCCGCTTTATTTTGCTTCACAATCAGCAAAAAGCTGAAGTGAACATTCCAAGCAATTATTTACTTATCAATTGCTTGAATTGCGGTTAATGCGATGGTGAAAACAATATCTTCAACCATTGCGCCGCGGGATAAGTCGTTCACTGGCTTGTTCAAGCCCTGCAGCATTGGACCAACGCTCACTACGTGTGCGCTTCGCTGAACTGCTTTGTAAGTGGTGTTACCCGTATTCAAATCTGGGAATACGAATACGGTTGCGCGACCAGCAACGGGGCTGTTTGGTGCTTTGCCCTTGGCGACGCTGGCAATTGCAGCGGCGTCATATTGCAATGGCCCGTCAATTAACAAATCAGGGCGACGCTCACGGGCAATCCTGGTAGCTTCGCGAACTTTTTCAACATCAGAGCCACCACCAGATGAGCCAGTAGAGTAACTGATCATGGCGACCCGTGGCTCAATGCCAAAAATTTCCGCTGAATTGGCACTCTGAATTGCGATATCTGCCAGGGTTTCTGCATCTGGATCTGGGTTGACTGCACAGTCGCCATATACCAATACCTGTTCAGGTAGCAGCATAAAGAATACTGAAGAAACAGCCTTGCACTCTGGGGCAGTTTTAATCAGCTGCAATGCTGGGCGAATTGTGTCGGCGGTGGTGTGGATTGCGCCACTTACCAAGCCATCAACACCATTTTTAGCCAGCATCATAGTGCCAAGAACTACTTCATCATGCAGATATTCACGCGCACGATCAGGTGTCATGCCTTTGTGCTTACGCAGCTCAAATAGCGGCTCGACGTATTCTTCAAGCACGTCCAGAGGATTGATGATCTCAATTTCCGGGTCGAGCTTGATGTAATGACCTTTAGCGATTTGATGAATTTTTTCTGGATCACCTAACAGTACACAACGAGCAATGCCGCGCTTTTGAGCAATACAAGCTGCTTGCAATGTACGAGGATCTTCGCCTTCAGGTAGTACAATGCGCTTGTTGGCCGCACGCGCTTTTTCGATAAGCTGGTAGCGGAAAGCCGGCGGTGACAGACGAGCGTTATGGCTCATTTGGCAGCGCTGTCTCAGCCATTCACTATCGAAGTGGCTAGCCATGTGTTCCATTACCTGGTCCATGCGCTCGCGGTCATCTTTAGGAACTTCATTTTCCAGTTCTTCCAGACGATTGACTGTATCGTGCAATTCCAGATCAACTGCCATTACCGGTAAGCCGGTCGCCATGGCTTTCTGGCATAAGTCCAGAACCGTACCGGATGGACGCTGGCCGTCGGTCAACAGAATGCCTGCCAGAGGAATGCCATTAAAGGCAGCCAAACAAGCAGCCATAATGACATCTTCACGATCACCCGGTGTAACCAGTAACGTACCTGCGATCATTTCCTGACCTTGGTTGGCTACTTGGCGGGCGAAAATAACCGTGCGTTTGATGCGTCGATTGTTGATATCACCAGCATTAATGATTTCGGCATTAATTAATCGGGCAACATCCGCAGGGCGAGGTGCAACCAAGCTGCGGGTAAAAGGAATCACGCCAAGGCACTTCATGCCTTGATCGGAAGTTTCATCAGCCTTGTTTTGGAAGAACTGATTCACTTCATTGATATCGGCAAGATTGTGATCGGCTTTAAAGCCTTTAGGTAGTTTATTAACTGTCCAGCCAGCGATGGTATCGTTCTCAACGCTGCGATAAACGCGAGCTGCAATTTCCAATTGACGGAAATAGCTATCAACACCCTTATCTGCAAAAGAAGTCGATAGCAGCATTTCAGCATTTAGGCAGCTGGCGATTTCAGCATTCAGGCGTAAGCTGAAGCTGTAGCCAGGAACAGGCACTAGACCTTCGACAATTACGACGTCTGCGTTTTTGCTTACTTTGGCATGTAACTCAACAATGTGTTCCATTAATTGGTTACGTTTGCCTTGGCCCATCAGGGTTTCCATCCGTTCAGCGGAAATTGGCTCTGGTGGTTGCAGAGACATCATGCTGCGGACAAAATGACAAGAACGATCAGCTTCTTCAATCGGAACACCCGGCTGACCGACTGGTTTTAAAAAGGCAACGCGCAAACCCAGTCGGTCAAAGGCTCTGAGTAGCCCCAAGCTTACTGAAGTGAGCCCAGTACCTGCGCCAACAGGTGCCACAAAGAGGGTATAAGGCATAACTGCAACCTCAAAAAAGTTTAAAATGGTTAGTTTTGGTGCTCGGCATCACGGTGCAGATTACCTGCTAGGTAATACTGTCGATGGATATCAGAAGAGCGCTATTATCAACTTGAATGTTGTAGCTTAACCTTATCAGTTCAACGAGATTTTACCTTGTAGAAAACGTGTCCAAGGTCAATTTGCCAGTCTGGCGGAAGTCATTGCTGCCATTAGAAGTTTTTGAATTACATAATCTGTAAATTATGTCCCAAACGGGGAGTCAAAATGAAGAAAGGGAAAACAGCGTCAGCTACACCGGAAGAGTTAGATGCAGTTGAAACCGAGGTATTCGGTGCGGCAATAGTTGATGAAGATGGTAATGAAGTTCCAATTACAGACAAAATGATCAAAAAAGCCTGTAACGAACTTGATAAGCAGTGGACCTATCCAGAAAAATCAGAGCAAGAAGAAAAGCAACAAAAGGCATCTGATCAACATTCATCAGACGCCGAAAAATAATAATGAGAAAGGTTGCTAGCCGGTTTGCGGAAGTTGCCAATCAATAGGTGCTTTGCCTTGCTCGACTAGTAAGGCATTGCACTGACTAAAATGTCGATTACCTAAAAATCCACGATAAGCTGACAGTGGCGATGGGTGGGCAGACATTAACAGATGGTGCTTTTGCTCATCTAATAGCTGTGCCTTTTTCTGGGCATGGCTTCCCCACAGCATAAACACCAAACCGTGATGATGTTCTCCCAGCGTTTTAATTAGAAAATCAGTGACTACTTCCCAGCCAATTTTGGCATGGGAGTGGGCGTTGCCCGCTTCAACACTCAAAACCGTATTGAGCATTAAAATTCCTTGTTCTGCCCAACGGCTGAGGTGGCCATGTGCCGGCTGAGTAATGCCAAGATCCGCTGCTTGCTCTTTATAGATGTTCTTCAAAGACGGTGGGGTTTTTACCCCCGGTGCCACTGAAAAACATAGGCCATGTGCCTGATTTGGGCCGTGGTAAGGATCTTGGCCAAGAATAACCACCTTAATTTGGTCAAAAGGCGCAGCTTGCAATGCAAAAAAAGTAGCGGCCTGTGGTGGAAAAATAACTTTTCCAGCGGCCCGCTCTTGATCAAGGAAGCTTTTGATTTTGGCCATAGTCGGAGCAATTTCCTCAGACTTGAGTAATTGGCCCCATGTCGGCATTCTTGTCATCGTCTCTGTCTCACTATGGCAAATGGTCTTAAGCGCAGAGAATAATAGAGGCTGGATATTTCTGGTCAATCGATTTCATTTTGGGTATGAAGAATTTATGTCTCAAGCCGTCTCGCTTCGATCTCGACAACAGCTGCATATGGCTCGCATGCTGATGCAAATGATAGAACCTGCCCAAGCTAATTTGCAGCGCCAAGCTTTAGAAGAAGCAGTAGTGTTTCATTTATATGGGGGTTTGCAGCATTTCCTGCAGGAGTTAAATGAACTCTATGCTGCCGGTGCTTCGGCGCAGCAGTTATCTGCAGAGCATTTAGCCCAGGCATTAAAAGCCCAGGGAAGAGCTGCCCCGGCGGTGAATGAACTAATGGTCTTCTCTGCAGATGAGCACAGTTGGTATAGCTTGTTAAGCGTTAAATATCATCAGATTTCACAAGTAGATACCGCAACAGAGCAAATGATTGTTGCTACCAGTTCGCCTGCGCTGACCTCAGAACAACTAGCAGGATGTTTGCAGTCGGTTGATCTGTATATTCAACGCGCTAGGGAAGGATTAAGGGAGTATTGATGATTTATCAAATTGATGGAAAGCAGCCCCAGCTAGACCCACAAAGTTGGGTGGCTCCGGGCGCAAAATTGATTGGCGATGTGCAATTAAAGCCGCAAACTAGTATTTGGTTTAATGCAGTGTTACGTGCTGATAATGCACCCATTGTCATAGGCCAAGGCAGTAATGTTCAAGATGGCTGTGTGCTGCATACCGACCCGGGTTTTGCACTGACTTTAGCCAAGGGCGTAACGGTGGGTCATCAAGCAATGTTACATGGTTGTGATATCGGCGAGCATAGCTTGATAGGCATTCATGCCACAGTGCTCAATGGTGCAAAAATTGGTGCTCATTGTTTAGTTGGTGCCCATGCGTTGGTTACCGAAGGCCAGCAAATACCTGATGGTTCGTTGGTGCTCGGTGCGCCAGCAAAAGTAGTACGACCTTTAAGTGATCAGGAAAAAGCTCAGCTACAAAAATCATCAGAAAGCTACATTGAAAAATCAGCTAAATATAAAGATCAGTTAAATGAGCAGGAATATCCGTACTGATATTGCTGGCGTTATAAAAACAAAAAAAGTTGCGCACCGTTAGCTTTGAAAAGTTGAATGGTTAAGTGGCTGGAGTTTGCTTGTGGCAGTTATTTCTCGTAGTCATTTTAATGGGCTGGAATCGTTACGTGTTGGGCGATTTCAAAAAAAAATAAATACCAGCTGTATTGTTTACCGTTTGGGAGACCTGGTAGTAGATGCCGGGCCGCCTAATCAGTGGAAATACGTGCAGCGTTTTCTTAAAGAACGCGCTATTTCCCGGCTGTTAATTACCCATCATCACGAAGATCATTGTGGCAATGGCGCGAAGATTGGCAAGCACTTTAATTGTCCGGTGCATGCGCATCCAGCGGCGCATAAAGATTTGGAGCAAGGTTTTGCCGTTCAATGGTATCGGCGGATGGTCTGGGGTAAGCCAGAGCGATTTAAAGCAGAAGATTTTCAACCGCAGAATATGACCAGTCAGTCCGGTGATTTCAGCCTTCAGCCACTCCATTCTCCGGGGCATAGTCCGGACATGACTTGCTTTATTGAGCCCCAGCGAGGCTGGCTGTTTAGTGGTGATGTTTATGTAGCGTCCCGGCCGCGTTTTTTGACCGAAGATGAAAATCCAGGTCAGGAAATAGAAAGTCTGCGCAATTTATTAAAGCAGGATTTCCAAACGCTATTTTGCTCACATAAAGGAATGGTTGAAAATGGACCAGCTGCGATAAAAAGTAAATTGGAATATTTGCTTGAACTGCAAGGTGAGGCTCAAAGGCTATACCAAACCGGTTTGGCTTCTCGGGAAATCAGTCGACAGTTATTGGGCAAAGAAGAATTTCTTAGCCTGCTTTCTCGGGGGCACTTCAATAAGGTCAATATGATTCGAGCTTTGGTTCATGACTGTCCGGTAAGCCAATTGCACCACCGTTAACCTGACAAAATAGCGTTTTTCTGACCTTTGATCGGCTGTAGGCTGCACAATGATCAAACGCTTGCCCGTAGACAATGCATTTTGCTGCCAATGTCGTGATATTTTGTCGATATTATAAAGCTCGGGGTGCGTTTTGATATGCAGTTGTCTGATCTGCAAGTATTAGTAGTAGACGATTTTGCCGATTTTCGTCAGGCGATTCGCCGGATGTTGGAACAGTTAGGCGTCGCTTCTATCGATCAGGCTTCTGATGGTGAAAAAGCCATCTCCCTGCTGCAGAAGAAACGTTATGATTTAGTTCTATCTGACTACAATCTTGGTGACAATAAAGATGGCCAGCAAATTCTAGAGGAGGTGCGGCACAAGCAATTACTGCCGCACAACTCGATATACCTAATGGTAACTGCTGAAAATACTAGTGAAATGGTGATGGGTGCCTTGGAGTACCAACCTGACGGATATTTAACCAAGCCCTTTAGTAAAGACGCGCTTCATTTGCGGGTGACCCGGTCATTAAAGCGTAAGCAGGTTTTGTGTGCGATTGACCAAGCACTTGACCAGCAAAACTATTCTAAAGCGATTGCTTTATGTGATGAATTAATCGCCAGCAAACCAGCTTTAGCACCAATGGTGCATAAAACCAAAGGCCAGGTGCTTTATTTGTTAGGTGAATATCAAAAAGCTGCCGATTTATATCAGATGGTTTTGCAAGAAAAGCCTTTGCCTTGGGCAACCCTTGGTTTAGCGCGTAGTTTGTTTCAATTACAGCAATACGAAGAAGCTGAAAAAATCCTGCGCAAAACGATTGCTCAATATCCGCGAATGGTTGAAAGCTATGACTGGTTAGGCAAAATTCATATGGCATGTGAAAATTATGAAGATGCCCAAAAAGTTTTTCAAAGTGGCATCCAGATCTCTCCCAAAGCAATTTTGCGCCAGAGAATGCTAGCGGAAGCGGCTGAGCGAAATGAAGATTGGCAGGTAGCAGATCGAGCTTGGAAGCGTGCCGTTCAATTGGGGGTTCACTCAGTACATCGTTCCCCTGATGATTATTACCGCCGAGCTTGGGTGTTAGTGAGCCGCTCTCAGGTGGAAGGTGGCTTGAATATGGTTCGTGGTTTGGCTGATGTGCCAAAATTGTTCCGTGACCTAAGAAAAATTTATAGTGGTTTTCATGATATTCAAGCGCAAGCTTGGTTAGTTGAAGGTTTGGTTGAGCAAGAGTTAGGAAATACTGACTGTTCAGATTTTGTCCGTCGCGCAGAACAGCATTTGATTCATTATGAAGCTGAATTAAATCCTGATTTAAAAGCATCGATGGTTGAAGCATTTAGAGGGTTGGGCTTTGATGATCAAGCTGATGCACTGTTGAAAAAAACGCAGGTAGCTTGAGCGAAGTAGAATGATAACGAGCGCTTGTTTTTACCAAAAATGCGAAACTAATATATAGCCAAATAAGAGCGGAGGCACTCATTATGCAAGGTAATGGAAAGGGCCTGGACTGGTTGGGATTAATGACCGGTGCAGTGCACGATGCTAAAAATGGTTTGGCGCTACTGGTAGCTGAAACTGACGAATTGCTACAAAACTGCCGAGATGATCAAAAAACTTCATTAGAAGATTTACGGCTTCAGTCGCTAAAAATTAATCAAACGCTTACCCGGTTGATTGGCCTGTATCGATTAGAGCAAGGTGATTATTTACCGCAGCGTATCGAACAACCTGTTTTAGACATGATCGAAGAAGCGGTATTGCCAGTTCGTAATGATTTACTGCGTCGAGGCGTTACATTAGATATTGAATGTGACGATATGCTAGAAGCCAGCTTTGACCATGCGTTATTATCTAGCGTGGTATTTAATTTGTTAAATAATGCAATGCGCTACGCTTTTCGCCGTTTGTTTGTACGGGTTCATAGCGTACAAGGCGGAGTCGAAATTCTGGTAGAAGATGATGGGCCGGGTTTCGATGCTGATCAGTTGGATAGAGAGCTTGCTCAATCGGCAGGCAATTTATCAGCTTCAGGTAGTGGGCTGGGTTTGGCCTTTGCTGCTCAGGTAATGAAATTACATTCAAGCGAACATGCACAAGGTGAGTTGACTGTCGATAATCAATCCAGTTTGGGCGGTGCTCGCTGTCGAGTGTTTTTGCCTTGGTAAATATTTTTTGAAATGATTTTTTCTAAATTAATTTTTATAGAAGACAACTTAAAAAAGCAATAGATAACCAGTTTCGGTTATCTATTGCTTTCGAGAAAAAAATAAGTCACATCTTGTGGCCTATTGGAGTTTATGCGTAAATTATTAGATCGCTACATCCTTCGAGGGGGATGTATATGTCCAGGTATGACACCGTTTACAAGATATTGGTTTTGTACCTATTTATACGCCGGCTAGCTAATGCGTCATAATTTGAACTGCAATCTGACAGTTGCATCTGGCAGTTATCTAAATCGCTCATTAATGGTTTACAAATGCCGTACATTTTTTGATTCTTATGATAAAGACTTTCGCTCAAAAAATAATAATATAAAGTTAATAAAAACAACAATATAGAAATAGTTGCGAAGGCTAAGGTAATCATTTCAAGAGGATGGCTTTTGGTGTATCTAACAGCATATCTCAAACGAGAATATATTCCGGCAGCGATAGGCGACATTCTTACGTATTCTGCTTGTTCTTTTGCCCTGCTTCTAAATATGTTATGCAAACGACTTTCTTTTACATAGTTTAATGATTTGAAGAGTACTTTTACTTTTTTAGGATTGATGAAAATCGAACCATTTTCGGTGCTAGGTTGCACAATAAATAAAGGTCGTTGCTCGCAGACTGAGCAAGGTGTCTTTAGTTTTGATATTTTATCCATATTCTCGGATATATCTTTCGCTACACTTTCAGGTGTACGTATTAGAGGATTGCCAGCCCCATCTCTAAAGTCATATTTATTTTCCATAACGAATGAATTTATATAGCACATCGCATGAAAAATATGGCCGCAGCTGAGAATTACTACAGGTGGGCTGTTTTCAGAGATGATGACCTTTCTGCTAAATTCCTTATCTGACCAGTCAGTTAACCCATCATCATCATCCATACTATTCTGACTATCCGGGTAACTCTGATCATCAGGAAGATTAATCACCAGACTTCCTTGCATATTGGATTGACTGACACCTTCTAGATGCCCTGAACATTTGCTGCAAAAAAAAGCCATATTTCTATCCTTGTAAAATTAAAGCCATTCCATGGTCTGTCAATGTTAATTTTTAGCGCTTAAATATTAGAACTCTAAATCCAGTCGAATACCGCCGCCTAAAGATTGTTTCTCTGGCTCGATTTCTTTTCTTGGATCTTTTTTATCGCTACAGCCATAGGATGGAGTTTGGCTTATTGGCGGCGCTGAAGAGTTGGAGTTGTTTAGGCGAATTTTTAAATCTAGGTCAGTAGCAGATGTAGCTTGGCGTAAAGCTTCTTCTCTGGAAATTTTGCCATCGATGTAAAGCTTATAAAGCGCCTGGTCAAATGACATCATATCTTTGTGATTACTGTCTTCGATTTTACGATTTAGCTCGCCCAGTTTAGCGTTTTGTAATAGTTCGCAAATTTCCGGCTGAGGCAATACAATTTCTAATGCTGGCACTCGTTTATTATCGGTCGATGCAACTAACCTCTGTGCAATTACGCCTTTCATAATCATCGACATTTCATAGAGAATCTGGCTGCGCATTTCAGGTTCAAAGAAGTTAGTAATGCGCTCAAATGCTTCTCGAGAAGTGTTGGCATGTAAGCTGGCGAGGCATAAATGACCGCTTTTGGCAAAGTTCAGTGCATAGCTCATGGTGTCTGCATCGAGAATCTCACCAATTAAAATCGCGTCAGGTGCTTCTCGCATTGCATTTTTTAATGCGCTGGAAAAACTTTTAGTATCTAAGCCCACTTCGCGTTGGTTAACTACTGATTTTTCATGCTTATATAAGTATTCCACCGGATCTTCGATGGTTAATATGTGGCCATGACAATGCTTGTTTCTGTGATTCAACATTGCAGCTAGTGTGGTGGACTTACCGACACCGGCAGGGCCAACTACCAAAACCAAGCCGCTACGAGCTTGAGCTAATTCGCCCAGCATTAGTGGAAGATTAATTTCTTCAAGATCGGGGATGCTGGCCTGAATACGGCGAATGACCATGCTGACCATACCGCGCTGGCGAAGCAGGTTGCAGCGAAAACGGCCAATACCTGTTAGATCGGTAGCAAAATTACATTCCAGGTGAAATTCAAAATCACGAATTTGTCGTTCGTTCATCAAACTATGGGCGGCGCGTTGTAATTCGTCAGCTTCAAGAGGTTCGCCAATAGGTCTTGGTACACCATCGACTCTAATTTGTGCGGCGGTGCCTGCAGTCAAATAAAGGTCAGATGCTTTTTCGTCAACCATTTGCTTGAGGAGTGCTTGTATATCCATTGCTGCCCTACTTCCTGGAAATAATCTGAAAGCAAGTTTAATCTAGATTGTTGAGTTATGACTCATTAGCTGTCACATCTGTTAAATCTGAAGGCAGTTTTTATTGATTAGATGCATAATTGTGCTTATGACCTGAGTAATTTCGACCAGTTGTCATTTTTTTTGCTGGGCGGCAGGAATAAAAACATCGAAAATAGTGATGGCAGGGGTTGCCTGTCAGTAGGTGTTTCTATATTCTACCGCACCTCGCAAGCAGCACGTTTTAACGCTCTGTTTGCCGTTGGAGAGGTGTCCGAGTGGCTGAAGGAGCACGCCTGGAAAGTGTGTGTACGTTAATAGCGTACCGAGGGTTCGAATCCCTCCCTCTCCGCCAGATTTGATATTTGTCGCCCAATGCGGCATTTTAGTTTGCGACCCACGTATTATGGTGGCTCGCTGGTCCCCCCGCAACGATAGGATACGAACTCCGCCAGGCCCGGAAGGGAGCAACGGTAGTATCTGATTCGTGTGCCGGGGTGTGGCTGGCGAGCCGCCGCCTTTTCGGCCCCAGAAAAACTTCTTGCTTAGTATCTTCCTTTGTCGGTCTTTTCTTTATCCTTTCAAGCTGTTTCTACTTAAGTTAATTGCCGTGCTGGTTTAGCATTAGATCCAGACACCATGGAAAAGTGCATCTATGAGCTATCAGGTTCTCGCCAGAAAATGGCGCCCAAGAAATTTCAATGAAATGGTTGGCCAAGAGCATGTGCTGCGTGCATTGGTTAACGCGTTGGAACAACAGCGGTTACACCACGCCTATTTGTTTACCGGTACCCGAGGGGTCGGTAAAACTACCATTGCACGAATTTTCGCTAAAAGTCTCAATTGTGAAAAAGGCGTTACTTCGATGCCGTGCGGCGAATGCCGTAGCTGTGTTGAAGTGGACGAAGGTCGTTTTGTTGACTTGATTGAAGTCGATGCGGCGTCGCGTACTCGCGTTGAAGATACCCGGGAAATTTTGGACAACGTCCAATACGCGCCGACTCGTGGTCGCTACAAAGTCTACTTAATTGACGAAGTTCATATGCTGTCGACTTCTAGTTTTAACGCCCTGTTAAAAACACTGGAAGAACCGCCGCCACATGTGAAATTCCTGCTGGCCACCACCGATCCACAAAAGTTACCGGTAACGGTTCTGTCGCGTTGTCTGCAATTTAATCTGAAGAACATGACGCCAGATCTCATTGCTGGGCATTTAAAGCATGTGATGGGTGAAGAACAGGTTAAGTTCGATGATGCTGCGTTATGGTCACTTGCGCGCGCAGCGGATGGTTCAATGCGTGATGCGCTGAGTCTTACTGATCAAGCGATTGCTTTTGGCGAAGGTGTGTTGCGTGAAGACGAAGTGCGCACCATGCTGGGCTCGGTTGCTCGAGATCGAGTAATCAGTTTGCTAGAGCATTTAAGCGCTGGCGATGCACAAGCATTGCTGGATGCTGCGCAAGAATTAGCCTCCCATGCGGCAGATTTCTCCAATGTACTGGAAGAAATGTTGCAATTACTGCATCGAATTGCGGTATTGCAAGCAGTGCCTGCGATGGCCGAAGGCTTAATGGATGACGAGTTACGCATTAAGCAGTTGGCATCACAAATGCTGGCTGAAGAAGCGCAGCTGTTTTACCAGATTGCCTTAACCGGTCGAAGAGATTTACCTCTGAATCCAGATCCACGTAGCGGTTTTGAAATGTTGCTGCTGCGGATGCTGGCATTCCGCCCAGATGACCAGTCAGCGGCAACAATGCCACCGGCAGGGCAAGCACCGCAAACCATTCAAACAGCTACCCATGCACCGGCTTCACCTCCGGCTACTGGCGGTTTTCAGGCTGCAACGCATCAAGTAGCACCTGTTCAACCTGCAGCGGTTGCTCAGCCGGCACAAATAGCAGGAACAGAAAAAGGTCGCGGTGCTTCTAATCATCTTGCCCAATTGAAAGCGAGCTTGGGTGGCAATGCTCCAGGGGTGATGCCTGCGGGAAAGCCAGCTAGGGAAGTTGTAAATCAGCCAGTACAGACTGGGCCAGTTGTCACTACTGCAAATGCGAGTGCACAACCTGCAACTTCTCTAATACCGCAAGCGCAAGCTAGTCAAGCTGAGCTAGACCCTGCGCCGCAATTGCAAGCGCAAACTAATGATCCTGCTTTGGCGATTATCGCTTCACCTTTTGCATCGCCGCTGTTACCAGCATCGAACCCTGCACTTGATCCGGCTGCTAATTCAGCTCCAACAGTTTCTGCGCCAAGTACTCAGCAGTATGCAGCGCCAACGCCGGTGCAAAATGTTCAAGCTGTACCGCCACAAAAGCCGCAATCATTTACTCAGCCGCCGGTAGCATCACCTGCAAGTCAGATGATTCACGAACCAGCCGGTGAATTTGTTGCAGAGAATGCAGTCGCTGAACCAGTCAGGCAAAGCGACGCTGCACCACAGTCACAGTCAGCACCAGACTCAATGCCAGCCGTGGAAACTGCGGTTCCCGTCGCAATGAAAGCGATGCAACCGGCAAATCAGCAAGCCGCTCCGCCCCAACAAATAGCGCAGCAACCATTGCCGCCAATTTCAGTGGATAGCGAGTGGTGGCAAATTTTGCAGCACGCTGGTGCAAAGGGTATTACTGGTACGATTGGTACTAACTCGTTGTTGGTGGATCGCCAACCCGGTGTTTGGAAACTATTGCTAGAGCCGGATTGTGGTTCTTTATTAACTCAACAAAGAGTTCAAGCGCTAGAGCATGCTTTATCAACCGCGGTTGCCCAGTCGATTCGTTTAGATATTGAAGTGTCTAACCAGTCATTGGCAGCAATGGGTGAAACACCGCAAGCTCGGCTAGTTCGACTTAAACAAGAGAGACAAGCCGCGGCAGAACAAAGCCTGCGAGAAGACCCTGCAGTGCAAAAATTAATTGAAACTTTTGGTGCGTTTTTAATACCCGCCAGTATTGAACCATTTACACCAACGCCTGCTTCTCCACAGCACCATTGATTGGTTTGTTAACTAATTTATTGGTGACTTGATCTGATGGTAAAGTTTGGCAAAATAAATCTTATTGAATCGGCTGTTCAGCATCGCTAGAGTAGCCCGGTTGAAATTTTTATCGACTTGCGCGTGGCAAGCGAATTCAAATTGAGGAAGAGAGTATGAAAGGTGGTATGGGTAACCTGATGAAGCAAGCGCAAAAAATGCAGGCTGATATGCAAAAAGCGCAAGAAGAGCTGGCTAACTTAGAAGTTCAGGGTGAGTCTGGTGCAGGTTTGGTAAAAATCACCATGACCGGCCGCCACGATGTTAAGCGTGTTGAAATCGAT
Organism: Pelagibaculum spongiae; assembly: GCF_003097315.1. NCBI lineage: Bacteria > Pseudomonadati > Pseudomonadota > Gammaproteobacteria > Oceanospirillales > Pelagibaculum > Pelagibaculum spongiae. The sequence goes on along the minus strand of NZ_QDDL01000011.1, from coordinate 106,479 downwards.
CCAAGTCTGATGGAAGAAGATAAGGATATGCTGGAAGATTTGTTAGCAGCAGCAGTTAACGATGCAGTTCGTAATGTTGAAAAAACCAGCTCTGAAAAAATGAGTGGTGTTACTGCTGGGATGCCAATTCCTCCTGGCTTTAAAATGCCTTTCTAGATAACGGCGATACAGGAATCTGTTTTAAGGATGAACCTTAGCCCCGCTGTTACCGAACTGATCCGGGCACTTTGTTGTATGCCCGGAATCGGCCCTAAATCTGCCCAACGCATTGCATTTCATTTATTAGAACGTGACCGTCATGGTGGCGAATTGATGACAGATGCTTTGAAATTTGCACTGGAAAATGTCGGTCATTGTTCGTGTTGTCGCATGCTGACCGAACAAGATATTTGTGATGTTTGCTCCAGTGAAAAACGAGATAGCAGTTTACTGTGTGTGGTTGAATCGCCAGCCGATGTCGCTGCATTGGAATCTAGCGCCAGTTACTCTGGTCGCTATTTCGTTTTAAATGGTCGGCTGTCGCCATTAGATGGCATTGGGCCAGAAGATATCGGGTTAGATGTTTTACAAACCCGCTTGCAAGACGATCAATTAAAAGAAGTGATTTTAGCCACCAACCCGACCTTGGAAGGTGAAGCAACCGCTAGCTACATTGCAATGATGGTAGAAAAGCGCGCGCTGGCTTGTAGCCGAATTGCCTATGGTGTTTCGGTGGGCGGTGAACTGGAATATGCCGATGGCAGCACTTTATCCCATGCATTAAGTGGCCGAAGGCCGGTTTAAAACCGGTCTGGCCAGTTAAATGTTTGATTATCTCTTCCTATGTTTTTTTTTGAATAGGAATTCAAATGCACACTTTCTGTGCTGATTTCATCGCGCCCCCTTGAACCCTGATCAACCGTCCCCAAATTAGCTGCCAGACAAGACTAGATTCGGCCTTTCTTTTTATCTCGGTCGAGTAGACAACAGCACTAGGAGACAATATCTATGACGGTGGAAGCACAGAAAGAAACGCTTGGATTCCAGGCAGAAGTCAAGCAGCTGCTTCATCTGATGGTTCACTCTCTCTATAGCAACCGCGAAATTTTCCTGCGTGAGCTGATTTCCAATTCATCAGATGCGGTTGATAAACTGCGTTTTGAAGCACTGGAAAAGCCAGAGTTAATGGGTAGTGATTCGGAACTGAACATTCGTGTTTCGATTGATAGCGAAGCTGGCACTTTAACCATTAGTGATAATGGTATTGGTATGGATCGGGACGAGGTAATCAATAACCTCGGTACGATCGCCAATTCTGGTACTCGCAAATTCCTTGAAAATATGACCGGTGATCAAGCGTCTGATTCTGGTTTAATTGGTCAGTTTGGTGTGGGTTTTTATTCTTCATTTATTGTTGCTGATGAAGTAAAAGTGATTACCCGTCGTGCTGATGCTGCAGAAGACCAGGCAGTGATGTGGGATTCAACCGCCGATGGCGAATTTACCGTTGAATACACCACCCGTAGCAGCCGCGGTACCGATATTATTTTGCTGTTGAAAGACGATCAAAAAGAATTCCTCGATAGCTGGAAAGTCCGCCAAATTATCAGTAAATACGCTGACCACATCAGCTTGCCGGTAATTATGAAAGGCGAGCCAGAGCTGGATGAAGAAGGTAAAGAAACCAAGCCAGCTGAAGACGAAGTCATCAACAAAGCAACTGCATTGTGGACCCGTTCAAAATCAGATATTTCTGAAGATGAATATAAAGAGTTCTACAAGCACGTGTCTCATGATTTTGATGAACCGCTGACATGGTCGCATAACAAGGTTGAAGGCAAGCTGGAGTACACCAGCCTGTTATTCTTGCCAAAGCGTGCACCTTTCGATTTATGGCAGCGTGAAGCCAAGCATGGCTTGAAGTTATTTGTTCAGCGCGTATTCATCATGGATGACGCCGAGCAATTTATGCCGACTTACCTGCGTTTTGTTCGCGGCATAATCGATTCTAACGACCTGCCTTTGAACGTTTCTCGTGAATTGTTACAAGACAGCAAAGTGATTGATTCGATCCGTTCAGCATCGACCAAGAAAGTGCTGGATATGATGAAGAAGCTGGCGAAAAATCAGCCAGAAGAATATCAGGCGTTCTGGGATACCTTCGGTAAGGTATTAAAAGAAGGTCCAGCAGAAGATATGGGCAATAAAGAAAAAATTGCCGCACTGCTGCGTTTTGCTTCTACTGAAACCGGTGAAGCGGTTCAAAATGTTGCACTGGCTAACTACATTGAGCGCATGAAAGAAGGTCAGGACAAAATTTATTATGTTGCGGCAGAAAGTCATGCTGCAGCTAGCAACAGCCCACATATCGAGATCTTTAAAAAGAAAGGTATCGAAGTACTGTTGTTATCTGACCCTATCGATGAATGGCTGATGTCTCATCTGACCGATTTCGATGGAAAGGAAATTGTTTCTGTTGCTCGCGGTGCTTTAGATCTGGATAAGATGGAAGAAGAAAAGCAAACCGACGAGCAAAAAGCTGAAAAAGAAGCAGGTAAAAAAGCTAAGCAAGAGAAGTTTGAATCTTTGACTGCACAGTTAACTAAACTGCTGGAAAACGAAGCTTCAGAAGTACGTTTATCTGAGCGTTTGACTGATTCTCCTGCATGTTTGGTTGCAGACGAAAATAGCATGACGAGCCAGATGGAGCGTTTAATGCGTTCAGCTGGCCAGGAAATGCCAAAGTCCAAGCCAATTTTGGAAATCAATCCAGATCACCCGTTAGTTAGCCGTCTGCAAGACGAAACTGACGACGCAGTAATGGGTGAGTGGGCGCAGTTGTTACTCGGCCAGGCAACTTTGGCTGAAGGCGGTCATTTGGATGATCCTGCTGGCTTTGTTCGCCGCATGAACCAGATGTTGATGAAGTAAGTTTTCTGCTTCAATTGGTTAGATAAAAATGCCGAGCTAATAAAATAGCCCGGTATTTTTTTGCTTGAAAGAAGTTGCTGATTAAGTGATTTCCTGTCATTTAAAAGATTGATTCATTTTGAACATTTTCCTGTTGCGGTACTCATATTCTATATAGCAATTAATGAATTTTTTTATGAGCGTTGCAGATCAGTTGAAAAATAAGTCAGTAAAATCAGGTTTTACTACCGTTGGGTCATTAGGCAAAAAGCTACTTGTCGGAAGTTTGGTAAGTAGTGCCATATTTTTAGGCTCAGCTTCTATGTCGTTTGCCCATGCTGCGCAATGGTTGGTGGAAAATACCGAATCTCGAGTGAGTTTCATTACCACTAAAGTAGAAAACGTTGCTGAGGTGCATCGCTTTAATCAGGTTGAGGGCGAGTTGAATGAGCAGGGTACTTTTAGCCTGAATATTCCGCTGGAAAGTGTCGATACGGCGATTGAAATTCGTGATCAGCGAATGCGAGATTTATTGTTTGAAATAGTTAAATTTCCCAAGTTAAAACTGTCTGCGAAAATTGCCCCAGGAAGTATTGAACAGCTAGCAGTGGGCGATAGTGTTAGCCACACCATTGAGGCCGATGTGTTGCTGCATGGCCAAAAAGCTATGGTTAAATTTGATGTTTTAATTTCAAAGTTGACTGAAAATAAAATTCTGGTTAATAGTTTACAACCAGTAGTCATTAACGCTTCTGTTTTTAATTTATACGATGGTGTGGAAAAGCTGCGAAAAATAGCTGGGCTGCCAAGTGTTAGTAAAGCGGTGCCGGTATCTTTTGTGTTGAGCTTGCATCAGCAGAAGTAATTAAAATAAATAGCATCAATATTAAAAGACCATGGCTTATCGAAATAAGTCGTGGCCTTTTAAGTATTTGTTGGCAACACGCTGGCGATTTATTCTAACCAGTTTGCAATCAGTTCAATCTGCTCTGCTTCCATCAAGCTCGGTGTGTGATCAACGCTAGGTAAATTAGCGACTCGCATTGAGGGTTGCAATAGCTGCATTTTTTCCAAAATAGACAGCGTTAACACATCAGAATCTTCGCCCCAAATAACTAATGTCGAGCATTTTAGTGCTTGCCACCATGGCCATAAATCAAGGCTTTGCCCGTTACGGTCGCGAACACTTTCACCAATTCTTGGGTCGACTCTTGGCGATAGGCTATCGTCGGCCAGCGGAATGAAATCACTTTTTACCAATCGGTCCATTTGCGCCGGTGTTAAATTGCCGAGGCTTTTTGGATAGCGCAGGTAATTCCATTCGGCAATTGATGAATAGCTATCGAGTGGCGGTAAGCAAGCTTGGTTTTCTCCAATGCGGAGGATTGCCTGCTCAGGAATTTCTGGGCCAATATCATTTAAAATTAATCGTTGAACGGGTGACTCAGGCTGAGCTGCGATACCCATGCCGATGAGTCCACCTAATGAGCTACCTATCCAGTCAGTGCTAGTGATTTTTAAATGCTGTAGCAGGTATTGCATATCAGATAAATATTGTTCTGGGCTGTAACTAACGTCAGATGGTAAGTGAGCACTTAGCCCTCTGCCGGGTAAATCAGGGCAAATCACTTGGTAATCTTGATCAATCAGTTTAATGGCCAAATCATCAAAATCTCGCCCATTTCTAGCCAGTCCATGCAGGCAAATTAAGTGGTGAGAATTGCCTCGCCCCCAAACATAATAGGTTAGCGAATGCTCACCACCCGGGTGTGGGCAGCTCAGATGACAGACTTCCATTGCTTGTGGAGTATTGGATGTTGTCGGCTTTTGCATGACTCGCTCCTGATTTTTTAGCTGGCGCTGATTGGGGTCTGCCTAAACTACTTCAATATGTTCTGAACCTACACCTTGAAGTGGTTTGGGTGTAATCATGGATCTATCTTGCCTTTCTGCCAAGCAAACTTGCAGTGAGTAGGGTTAAAACTATAAGTGCTGGTTTGATTGTTTTTGCTTGTTGAAAGCCTGAAAGGTATTCTGAGTCGGTGTTTCTTTTGCTGTAGATAATAAAATGAGCCAGGTTCAACAGATCGATATTACCGGAGTTAAAACCCTACTGGAAAAGGAGGATTGTTTGTTGGTTGATATTCGTGAACCGGCAATTTTCCAACAGGGTCATATTCCAGGGGCCGTTCATTTAGGCAACCACAACCTGGAACAAGTGCTCAATGAAGCCGAGTTTGATCAGCCGGTTGTTGTGTGTTGCTATCACGGCATTTCTTCAATTTCAGTGGCAGATTATTTAATTCAGCGCGGCTTTGAAGAAGTTTATTCTTTGGCCGGTGGCTTTGAGGCTTGGGCGCGTGAGAATCCATTGCCATAAACTGTATTTTCTGACTTAGAAATCGTTATTATTTTGCTATGGGCGGTAAAGCCTAATGACTCGCAAAGTCTAATGGAGCTTATGTTATCGACCGCAGTACGGTAGCGAATATGGCGATTTCTTTGTTTGGCTTGCACGGTAAGGTGATTGAGGAGTGCTTGGGCAATGTGTTGTTGTCGATGCTGGTGGTGAACCAATATTGAGAGTGATTCAAATGGTTCTGTTGCACAGTAGCTGGCAAGTAACCCTACAATTTTTTGTTTTATTTTAACGGCATAATAGTAATCCATGCTGTCGTCGATATCCGACCTAAAAACATCCTCTTCATTGCAGCTTTCAAAAAACTGATTGATTTCTTTATTATCTCGCTCGCTATTCAATTCAACTATTGGCCAATGTTGATTAGTAAAAGGCTGCACTTCATCAAATAAATAGTAATCATGATCCTCTGTGTAGCTTTCGTAGCCCAAGCTAGAAATTTGAGCCATAAATTGCTGAGGGTTCTTTAGAAATGATGGCGTTAGTTCAGTTGCTACGCTCGCTGCCGGATTAATAATGGACAAACTATCTGACAGATAAATAAAAGCAGCGATGTCTATATCTGGGTGCTGGTAATAATCACAGTTGGAAATCAGACTGTCTTTTGCAGGGGCGTTGGATAGCTGCAACTTTTGCTTCCATGAATCATCAATTTTTTGATTGTTTAGCATTGGTTGTTACTTGTTGTTGTTGTTGTTGTTGTTGTTGTTGTTGTTGTTGTTGTTGTTGTTGTTGTTGTGATTGAATATATAGCGTTTGCAACTTTTGATCACGCTGTGCTTTGTCTAACTGAGAAAGCGCTTCGACTGCTTGATAAAAGGCGCTTAAATCGTACTGATGATCTTTTAATAACTGGCTGAATGCAGGCTTTAAATCTTGATAACTGGCGATACTGGCCAAGTGCGAGTTATTTAATGGTTGTTCGAACCAGCGATCATAGCCAGAGTAGCCTTGCCACTTTTGATCGCGCATCTTTTGGTATTCTAATTTTAATTGAGCAAATATCTGTTGTTTTTTGCTGGCTTTATCTTTCACTGCTGATTGATAGAGCTCGATTAGCTGCTGGCGATTATTTAGCAGCAAGTCGGTAAAATCTTTTTGTCGCTGTCGATTGGCCTGCCACCATTGCATTGCTTTTGGTGACTCGGGTTGATCAATACTATCGAGATGTGCCAGCCAACGCTTTAAGCCTTCCTGTTCTACGGCAACGGCAAATGCTTCATTAAATGCCGTGTCATTTTTTATATAAATTAACTGATGTGTTAGTTCATGAATAAGGGTGCCGGCCAATTGAAAACGATTAGTGCGGATCATGCTACTAAGTAGTGGATCTTTAAACCAACCGAGCGTTGAGTAAGCGCTAACACCTCTGACGCTAACGTCCATTCCTTGGTCTTTTAATTGCTCTGCATGTTCTGTGGCATTTTGCTGGCTAAAGTAGCCTAGATAACTGACGCAGCCGACAATTGGAAAGCACCAGTTTTTGGGCTGAATATTAAATTCGGGCGTTGCGGTAATGCTCCAAACGACATAGTTGCGGTTTAGCTCGACAAATTTTTGGTAGCTACCATTGTCTGGCAATCCAAGTTGCTGAACCGCAAATTGGGTGACTTGCTGCGCATATTGCAGTTTTTTCCGTACTTCTTGCTCGGTGTTTGGATTAGTGATTACTTGCGATATCGGCTCGGCATCACGAATTAACTGCCACTGCCCGGCGACCGATTGCTTGTAATAGCTCAGTTTGCTGCAACCTGATAGCAATGTAATGCCGATAACAACACTACTGATCAGTAAAATAGTGATGCTTTTAAAAACACGTTTTAACAAGTGGATAGCTCTTCAGTCTTATGGGCAGGTATGAAGTTAATGTGGCAATTAACGCTGAGTGTTTCAATGGTTAAATTGCCAGTCTTCAGCCATTGGGTAAGTTTTTTAAATTTGTTATCGACAATGCTTGACTCAAAAGCTGGCAATTGGTGCACTGTAGTTATCGGTGAATGATTGCGAAAAAGCTGCAATTGCTGAAAAATCAAAAGTAAATCATCGAAACGGGTTTCCTGATAACAAAGTGCTTATGCCATGAGGGATTTTCCATGAACGAAACAGGCCCTTTATCAAAAACACTGAAGTTGGCGCACACTAACCTGAAAGCACTCTGCTGGGGTGATCCTGCTGACCCTCCTTTGTTAGCAATTCATGGTTGGTTGGACAATGCCAATAGTTTTCGTCCCTTAGCACCATTAATCGACAATTACTTTGTGGTTGCGATAGATCTACCGGGTCATGGTCGTTCTGATCATCGACCAGAGCATGCCTTGTACCATTTCACTGACTATGTCGCGGACGTTTATCAGATTGCTGAGTTCCTTGGCTGGTCGAAATTTTCAATTTTGGGCCATTCGATGGGGGCGGGCATTGCCAGTTTATTTGCCGGTACCTTTGCTGATCGTGTTGATAAATTACTATTAATTGAAGGGCTAGGGCCTTTATCAATTGATGAAAATGATTTACCGGCACTGTTGGCTCAATCAGTGACGCAGCGGTTTGCCTCCAGTGCCAAAAAACGTTCTATAGCATTAGATAAAGCGATACGCGCCAGGGTTCAAGCATCACCGATGAAAGAATCTTCTGCCAGATTGTTGCTTGAACGGGGTTTGCAGTTAGGCATGGAAGGCTGGCAGTGGCGTAGTGATAGCCGCTTGAGATTACCATCGCCTTGGCGAATGAGTGAGGCTCAAGTAGCCGGTTTTTTAACTGCGATCAGCGCAAAAACTTTGCTAATCACTGCAATTGATGACGAGCTTTGGAAAGGCATTACGCCGCAGACGCGGTTAGAGCAAGTGGCTGATCTGACACATCTGGAATTGCCCGGGCGCCATCATTTGCATATGGACTACCCGGAGCAAGTCGCTGAACTGATTAACCAGTTTTTGTCACCGCAAGATGTTTTAAAAACAGGTTAATCGATTTAAAACTGCAGGCTTAGCTGGAGTGTAACGGCTTCATCAACCGTAACATCATCTTCAGCTGAGTCAGTTTCGCTTTGAATATTGTGATACCCCAAGCCAATGGTTCCTCGGCTCAGCAATGGGTAGGCAATTGATGCACGAAATGCTTGGTAGCTATCCAGATCCTGAATGCTGGTAATGCCGGGTGCATAATCGATAGAAGCGGCTGCCAATAAACCTAACTGACCGGGGATTTTTAACTCAGTTGAAAGGCGAACCGCTAGTGCAATACCATCGAAGTCTGTGTTCTGGGCATCAAAAGTTTGCGCCATTGCCACCAAACCGACACCCGCCGCTACCTGATCACTCAATGACTCTGCTACGCCAAGTCCCACTTCTGCTTGTCGCAACTTATGTTCATCATCAGTTATTTGGGCAGAAGCAAAGGCCCATTGCCCTTCGGAGCCAGATTGGCTCACTGCAAAAGAGAGGCTGTGGTCTGATAGACCTAAACTGATTTCCGGGCTGGCTAAAGTGACGCCGGGTAACAGTAATAAAGACAAAAATCCTAGCTTAAGTTTTTTCATGGTATCCCTCCAAAGATTCGCAGCATTTTATGCCTGTAGCGCCACATGGTACAGCGATTTAGCATTGTAATAACTTATCACTTTTGTTGCAGGAATCTGACCGACAGGTTAGTCTCTCGGCAGTGTAGGCCACCAGCAGACTTTATTGTTATTGGTTACGACTATTGATCAGCTCATATAAATAAAGCTATCTAGGTAGTGATTTCTAAATTGCATCTGAGTTATAGCTATAAAGCTGACATTTTGCTGTGGTGGTTCATGTCTCTTGTCAGGTTGTAAAAAACTCCTGAACTGAATAAACAGACTCGCAAAAGCGAGCTAAAAAAATAACGAGAAAGGAGCAGAAAGTGGAAAAACTCTGGCTCAAATCCTACCCAGAAGGTGTTCCTGAGGAGATAGACCTCGGCCAGCATCGAACGCTTGTCGATGTGTTCCTTCAAAGTACCCGAGATCACGCCGATCAAGGTGCCTTCACTAATATTGGTCAAACAATGACCTATGGTGAGCTGGAGCAAAAAACAGCTGATTTCGCTGCGTTTTTACAGCATGGTCTTGGTTTGGGTAAGGGTGATCGCGTAGCGATTATGATGCCAAACCTACTTCAGTACCCGGTGGCATTATTCGGTATTTTGCGTGCGGGCATGGTGGTGGTGAATGTAAATCCGCTTTATACCGCTCGAGAGTTAAAACATCAGTTGCGTGACTCTGGCGCTGAAACAATCATTATTATTGAAAACTTTTGCCACACTTTGCAGAAGGTTATCGAAGACACGCCAATTCGTAATGTCGTTACGACACAATTGGGTGATTTACTGGATTTCCCTAAATCAGTCCTGATCAATTCTGTGGTTAAGTATGTAAAACGAATGGTGCCAGCTTTTGATTTGCCAGGCAGAATTCGTTTTAAAGATGCGCTTAATCGCGGCAAGAGTATGGTATTTAAGCCGGTGGATATTGAGCCGGATGATATCGCTTTCTTACAGTATACCGGTGGCACAACAGGGGTAGCTAAGGGTGCGGTATTAGCTCACTGTAATATTTTGGCTAATGTGACCCAGGCTCGGCACTGGATCGGCCCGTATTTAAGCGAGCTAAGCGATGGGCAAATTGTCATCGTAACGCCTTTGCCGCTTTATCATATCTTCGCACTGACCGCGAATTGCCTGACCATGATGATGCTGGGTGGTCGTAATATTTTAATCACTAATCCACGTGATATTGGCACCTTCATTAAGGCTATTAAAAATAGCGGCATGACGGCAATTACTGGAGTGAATACCCTATTTAATGGTTTGTTGCACCATCCAGATTTTAAAGATGTCGACTTTAGTAAATTGAAACTGACATTGTCTGGCGGTATGGCAGCACAGCGTTCAGTGGCAGAGAAATGGCAGCAGGTTACCGGCACTACTTTGCTGGAAGCTTATGGCCTGACCGAAACTTGCCCGGCTGTTACCATTAATCCATTAGATAAAGAAGCTTATGACGGCACAATTGGTTTGCCGTTACCTTCGACCGAAATTAGTATTCGAGATGATGATTTCAACGAAGTACCGCAAGGTGAGCCAGGCGAGCTTTGTGTTCGTGGTCCTCAGGTAATGAAAGGTTACTGGAATCGCCCAGAAGCAACAGCTGAAACCATCACGCCAGATGGCTGGTTATTAACCGGTGATGTAGCGGCAATGGATGAAAAAGGATTTTTCAGAATTGTTGACCGTAAAAAAGACATGATTTTAGTTTCTGGTTTTAATGTTTATCCGAATGAGATTGAAGATGTGGTTGCAATGCATCCTTCAGTATTGGAAGTTGCCGCAATAGGTGTTCCAGACGCGCGTTCGGGTGAATCAGTTAAGTTGTTTATTGCTCGCAAGCCAGGTGAGTCAGTTACCGAAAAAGAAATCATTGCATTCTGTAAAGAAAATCTGACTGGCTATAAAGTGCCGAGACATGTCGAATTCCGCGAAGAATTACCTAAAACTAATGTGGGTAAGATTATTCGCCGTGAATTGCGAGATGAAGATAAGGCTGCCTAACGTTACAGCCGATTGATTTAGAGCACAAAAAAGCCCCGAAATTAATTTTTTGGGGCTTTTTAGTGTCTATTAAAGCTAAGAACCAGCCGGCTGATCTGGCAGTGTGACATTCACTTCCAATACCGAATAATTACCGGTTTTATCTACTTCAATTTTCACCATTTCATCATCAACCGCAACATATTTGCGAATGACTTCGATGATCTCTTTTTCTAATTGAGGGATGAAATCTGGTCGTTGGGCTCGGGTATTTCTTTGGTGGGCCACGATAATCTGCAGTCGCTCTTTAGCAACTGAAGCCGTTTTTTTTGGGCTAGACGATCGAAAATAATCCATAAAGCTCATTATTTACCTCCGAACAACCGGCTTAAAAAGCCCTGTTTTTCTTCCTTGAGGAAACGAAAGGGTAGTTCTGATCCAAGGAAGCGTTCAACGGTATCGTCGTATGCCTGCCCTGCATCGCTCGCATCATCAAGAATCACTGGCTGGCCAGAGTTAGACGCTTTAAGTACAGCAAGTGATTCAGGAACTACTCCTAAAAGTGGAATAGACAAAATTTCTTCAATATCTTCTACTGAAAGCATTTCGCCAGTAGCCACGCGCTGTGGCATATAGCGTGTAATCAGCAAATGTTCCTTCACTGGCTCGGCACCTTGCTCAGCTCGGCGAGACTTGCTCTGTAAAATACCCAAAATACGGTCTGAATCGCGAACAGAAGATATTTCAGGGTTAGTGACAACAATGGCTATGTCAGCAAAATAAAGCGCCATAAGTGCGCCTCGTTCAATGCCAGCCGGGGAGTCACAAACTACAAATTCAAAGTCCATTTTGGAAAGGTCGTCTAGGACTTGCTCAACACCTTCGCGGGTGAGTGCATCTTTGTCGCGAGTTTGCGAAGCCGGCAATACAAACAAATTATCAGTATGTTTGTCTTTGATCATTGCCTGATGAAGGTTTGCTTCACCTTTGATTACATTAACGAAGTCGTAAACGACCCGACGTTCGCATCCCATTACCAGATCCAAGTTTCTGAGTCCGATATCAAAGTCAATTACAGCGGTTTTATGCCCTTTGCGCGCTAATCCGGTTGCAATTGCGGCGCTGGTCGTAGTTTTACCTACGCCCCCCTTGCCTGAAGTCACCACAACGATCTTGGTCACAGAGTCACCCCTTGGTGTGATATTAGGATGTGAGAAATGTCACGAATTTGGTTTGCCGCTATGGTAACTAAAGTGTGCGCATCTGCAAACGATCTTCGGCAAGCCTTATTTCAACGGTTTTGTTTTCTGTCTCAGGAAAGTCTTCGCTGACTTGAAAACATCCTGCAATAGAAACCAGTTCAGCTTTCAATTGTTGGCAATATATTCTTGCCGAACGATTGCCTTTGGCACCAGCTAAAGCTCGGCCGCGCAAAGCACCATAGATATGGATATTGCCATCAGCGATCACTTCAGCGCCAGCACCCACCGGTGCGCAGATGATCAGATCGCCGGGGAAGTAGATTTGTTGGCCACTTCGCACCGGCTGTTCAATGTATTTGACGCTCGGTTGACTCTGTTTCTGGTTGGTGCTCTGGCTGGCTGTTAGTATGGCCAGTCCGCATTGGCTGGCATCGGCTTTTTGTTGCTCGGAAGCATTGTGAATTGCGACCGGCACCATGCCAGATTCGGTGAGTAACTGTTTGAGTTTATTGAAATCAGGTGCTTCATCAATCGACTGAAGATCCAGCACAGCTGGGGTATAATTGAAAAAGCCAGGCGCCATTGCGCGCTTTTGTTCGAGAATACGCGCAAGTTGCGGGTAATCGAGGCTATTCAGTTTGACAACACTCAGCGGAAAGACGCTGGCTTTCAGATCAAGTTCCATGGCATTTTGGCAGACAGTCCGGTCATGGTTTTGGGTTATAACGGTTTCAGCCACACATCACAAGAACCGGGGACAATTCATAGATGAATCAGTCAGCAGTAAAAGCATGTGCCATTTATCGCAGTAGCAAGAAACAGGAAATGTATCTCTATGTCGAGCAGGAGGATGATTTCTCCCGCGTTCCTGAGGCGCTGTTAAAACTGTTTGGTACGCCAACGCACGTGATGAATTTACAGCTAACGCCTGAGCGTAAGCTGGCGCGAGTACCTGTAGAAAAGGTCATCGGTAATTTGCAGGCGAATGGATATTACCTGCAGCAGCCTCCGCAGGGGCTGAACCCTATTCAGATTCAAGGAGGAGATAATTTATATGGCTGATTTGCAAGTTCGCTGGGCAAAAGCTGCTGATTTGGATTCAATCTTTAGCATGATTCATGACATGGCTGCATATGAAGGCCTAGAGCATGAATTGAGCATTGATTGCGCGCGCTTGCGTGCTGCTTTGTTTGGCCCTTGGCCAACGGCCGAAGTGATTGTCGGTGAGTTAGATGGTGTAGTCGTTAGCTACGCCATTTTTTATCAAACCTTTAAAACCTACGCTTGCTTGCCAGGTATTTATATGGACAACATTTATGTTGCGCAGGAAGCTCGTGGTGCAGGCGTGGGTTATAAAATGCTGTGTAATTTAGCTGCAATTGCTAAATCTCGAGGCTACTTTCGAGTGGAGTGGGCGGTTAGAAATGCCAATGCTGAAGCCTTGAGAGCTTACGATGCTTATGGCGCCGAGCGGATTGAAGGTCAAACTAAATATCGGCTTCAGGGCCGAGTATTTGATGACATGACCCAGAAGTTTGAAGATTGGCCGCAACAACAAAAGTGTAATTTCGGCAAATGAACGGAGTGTTAAATCGTTGAGAGAGAAGTTCTGGCAGCTGCCATTAGAAAGTTTGGATGATGCAGAGTGGGAAGCATTGTGTGACCGCTGTGGATTGTGCTGTCTACATAAATTAGAAGATGAAGACCAAGGTGATATTTACTACACCACGATTCATTGTTCGCGGTTAGATAAAAAATCGGGCTGCTGTACCAATTACGGTGATCGCCAGAACTTTCGCGCTGACTGTTTGAAAATCACCCCAAAATTATTGCAAGAACATCTCACTTGGATGCCGCCATCCTGTACTTATCGTCGGTTACAAGAAGGTAAAGGTTTGCCGCAATGGCACCCGCTGCTTACTAAAGATGCTGAAACAACGCATATCGATGGTATTTCAGTGAGGATGTTGCCGTTGGTTGAAGATTGCGACCCGGATGATTGGGAAAGTTATATTATTGATCTGCCAGATGGTGATTAGGTTTTGCTATTAAATGACGTCAGCTTCGGCTGGCGTTTTTTTTGGCTAGACTTCGCTTACTTAGAAAAACAAGGATTGTTATGGCGGATTATGTTGAATCTCCTCAAACTGCTTTGCAAATGCTTGCTGAGCTAGCTGGATCTAACAAGTGGCCATTTGTTGGGTATGTTCAGCAAGCGCTTGAGAAAAAAATTCAGTCAGGCGAAACAGTAAGTATCGATTTATCATTTGGGTTATGTGCTCAATTTATCGCTCATAACTGTAATTTTGCACGATTTAAAATCGCCTCAAATCCTGGAGAGCAATCCAAGAGTTTTTTTACTAAGGGGCATCAGTATCAAAAATTAGTTGATAAGGCGGGTATGACTATATTTTCCGGAAAAATGGGTGAGTTTTCTGGAGCCTGTGTAGCAAGCCTGCCAAGTCTCAGTGTTATTGATAAGGCTCTTGTAGATGGTGTTCCAGTTATTGTTCACTTAATGGGTCGGTATTTTGCTTACGTGCTAAGTAATACACACTTGTGCTTTTTTGATCCAAATGCTGGTTGCATTCAAGTTGATGTGCCAAATAGTAGTTCAGTGAAAAGTACTATTGAAATTATTTCTCGTCAATATGTCCGTAAGTATTACCAGATAAAATCAGGAGTTAGTGTTGATTACTTGCTTCTTAAATCAACAGCTCACCCAATCTATTTTTTAATGAAAATGCAGGGTGATTGGGGTGATGATGAATAAAAATTCTAGATTATTTAAATAGCTCAGCATTTTTATTGCCGATTCAAATCAGGCAGCAGATTTCTTGCTAATTTTGAGCGCGAACCATGTCTTCGTAATCTGAATCGCCAGCGATGATTGTAAATGTACCTTGCTTAAATGCTGTCATGGGGCTGAAGGTTGTCGCAGGAGCATTCACAGTCACCACTACCAAAGGTGCTGAACAAGACATATCGATGGCGTTTCAGCGGGAATGTAGTGTTGCCGCTAGTTGAAGGTTGCGGCTCCGATTGTGATCAAACGCTCAAATAAATTTAATAAATCAAGCAGTAAATCTTCACTCCAATTTACTGGCTGTATTTATCATTAAAAAAATATAAGCCAACAATTTATTCGATTAGTTTGTGAGCATATCTCTATCTGTTTTTTAAATTATCTACTTTACTAGAAGAAAATTTAAGGATGTTTTGTTCATGGACACTTCGAGTGCAGGTAGCAATAATGTTGCTCCATCCGCTTCGCCAGCTAGCTACCAGCAAGTCTTGAAACATTTGATCGAGACCGGCTATAAATATGGTTGGACTGGCTGTACTTTTGCAAGCAACACTCTCGTTCCTAAAGTTACTCTTTCGAGTGGCAGTTTCGCCTATAACCCGACGCTTGATGCCTTGGCTTATTCTTATGGGTTGTGTAGTGCTTTTCTTGCAGCGGAGTGCGATCTTAGGATATTTACTGGCAATTTTTTTATAGAAAAATACGAACAAGATCTTAGTGAAAGCAAGCTGCATATTAAGATAAATAAAATGCAGAAAAACTACCAAGAAAACAAAAGTTTCCGTGTAATTAGAAATTTAGAGGGTGACCATATCATATCATATAGAAGCCACTGTAGTACATCGTTTGAATCGACAGTGCCGCTGAATCCAAATAAAGCTTTTTCAGCAGTGATGCTAAAAATCCCTATTGCTTCGCAAAATTTTAAATTTGTGTTGTTTGCTATCGATGATAAAAAAATTTGTTTTTTTGACCCCGTAGCAGGAATGGCTGTGGCGCCAATTGATCAGGCTAGGGATTTCAGGTTAATGTTCTGCTATCAATATATTGAGCAAACCGTTGGTGTTGCGCATGAAAATAATTATGTTTCTGCTTTGCTATATGAAGCATCAGCATCGTATCCAATAAGAATTAATTGCGCATTTAGCCCTTATGTAAACCCTCTTGATGTCCTCGATGCCGATAGTGGTGCTGCCCAAAGCGAGCTTTCAAGGAAGAGTAGCTCACACTATGGCCCAATAACGCCCCTTTAAACTAAAAATGCCGGGCTATTTAAATAGCCCGGCATTCTTTATTGCTGATTTAAAACTTCAAATCAGGCAGCAGATTTCTTGCTAGTCTGCTTTTTTTGGTATTGAGCACGAACCATGTCTTCGTGATCCCAATCATCAACTGTGATGGTTTCCAATCGGCCTGCTTCATAACGGGTCAGTAATTCTTTTTCTGCTTCGTTAATCATTCCAGCTTCAAGGGCATAGTTGATCTTGGTTGGCAGATCGAAGATGTGAGAAGGAACAGCTAGCTCACCCTTACGAATTGCCTTATCGATTTTCTTAACGATTGGCTCTGCAGCAATCGTGTCACGTAAAACCGTTTCCATCTGACCAATCAAATTGAACTTATGGTCTTCGGTATATACGTCTTTGGCTAAACGATCACGTGCTTCATTTGGCTCAATTAACAATGCTGAAACCTTGTGGCTTAGCTTGTCGCTTGCGCCAGGAGTGCGGAAGCCTAATGGGAAGATTAATGCACGTAATCCGGCACCAACAAACTTATTAGGGTAGTTCTTCAGCAAGTCGCTCATCGCCTTGTCAGCTTGGTAGATGCAGTCGTCCATTGCCCAGTCCACAAATGGACGGTCAGCAGCAGGACGGCCTTGATCTTCCCAGCGCTTAAGTACTGCAGAACCGATATACATCATCGCTAAAGCATCACCCAAGCGAGCGGATACAGATTCTTTTCGCTTCAGTTCGGCACCTAAAACCGCCATGCTCACGTCGGCCAAAATGGCGAACGAAGAACTGATACGAGTCAGATGCTGGTAGTAGCGCTTAGTGGGTGTAGCAGGTGCTTTGGCGAAATAACCGCGAGACAGTCCTAACCACAATGAGCGGAATGCGTTGGAGATAACAAAACCAACGTGACCGAACAATGCTTTGTCGAAGTCTTTCAGTGCTTGTTTGTCGTCAGTGTTAGCTGCTGCATCAAGCTCTTTCAAAACGTATGGGTGACAGCGCATTGCGCCCTGACCAAACAAAATTAGGTTACGGGTCAGGATGTTTGCGCCTTCAACGGTAATACCGATAGGAACTGCCATGTAAGCGCGACCTGCAGCGTTACGTGGGCCCATTACGATGGCTTTACCACCTTGAATATCCATTGCATCGTTCGCGCACTGTCGACCCATTTCGGTCACGTGCAGCTTGGCGATTGCGGATGGTACTGAAGGTTTTTCACCTAAATCGACCGCAAATGCAGTAAAGGCTCGAACGGCTTCCATTCGGTAAGCGTTGCCACCTAAACGACCCAGCGCTTCTTCGATACCTTCCATTTGGCCGATCGCAGTTTTGAACTGACGACGGATGCGAGCATAAGCACCCGTAGCAATTGCACCGGCACGTGCACCACCTGCAGCGGAAGAAGGCAATGAAATAGAGCGACCTACTGACAAACATTCAACCAGCATACGCCAGCCGTGACCTGCCATATCTACGCCACCGATAATGAAATCCAATGGAATGAATACGTCTTTACCTTTGGTGGTACCGTTCATGAACGGTGTTCCCAGAGGAATGTGGCGACGGCCAGCTTCAACGCCAGGGAAATTGCGAGGAATCAGTGCGCAAGTGATACCGATGTCTTTCTTGTCGCCCAATAAACCTTCTGGGTCGAACATTTTGAAAGCCAAGCCGATAACCGTAGCAACCGGAGCCAGCGTAATATAACGCTTGTTCCAGTTCATGCGCATACCGATGACTTCTTTGCCTTGGTACTGACCTTTACAAACAATACCTGTATCCGGGATTGAGCCAGCATCGGAACCCGCTTCAGGGTTAGTTAATGCAAAGCAAGGGATATCCAAGCCTTTAGCCAAGCGAGGCAGGTAATGATTTTTTTGTTCTTCAGTACCATAGTGTTGCAGCAATTCTGCTGGGCCTAATGAGTTAGGCACGGCAACGGTAGATGCCAAAGTTGCAGAGTGTGCGGACAGCTTAGCAAGTACTTCTGAGTGAGCTAATGCTGAGAAATCTTTACCGCCGTACTTCTTCTTGATGATCATCGAGAAGAAGCCTTCGTCTTTCAGGAACTGCCAGGTTTCAGGCGTCAGGTCGGCATCTTCATGAACGACTTTCCAGTCATCACACATGCGACATGCTGCTTCAACCGGGCCGTCGAGGAATGCTTGCTCTTCTTCGGTCAAAGTCGGCTTTGGAATTGACAGCAGTTTTTTCCAATTAGGATCGCCAGCAAAAATTTCGCCGTCCCACCAAACCGTACCTGCATCCAGCGCTTCTTTTTCAGTCTGCGACATGGTTGGCATGATTTTGCGAAAGAGTTTAAGGATTGGGCCAGAAATATAGGTAAGACGGATCTTGTCCATATTTAAAGGCACTGCAACTGCAGCGAAGATCAACCAGCTAATTGCCAGTCCAACTCCTGAGAAGCCGCTGAATAGGGTTAATACGGCCAGCGCTGCTGCACCATAGATAGTCCATTCTTTCAGCGATGAGCGTCTGTAGGCCATTGCCCACGCACCAGCTAAAGCCAATGCTAATAAAATTCCGTTGGTCACTTCTAGTGCTCCCGTTATCATTGTTCGACTTAAAGGGATGTTTTAAACGGTCGTATGAATCGACTGTCCAAATATCGCCTTTGATCCATGTCAGGTCAAGTGCCAAAGGAGGTAGAATTTATTCTCTGACATTCAGTAAGGTTTGACTGAAGGGAATGAGAATGGTTTTATCTTAATGAAAATAAACAGTAAATTTTATTGAAGAACATGGTTGGAGCGGTGAAATTGAAATGTATCTTTTGTGATGTTTTGTCAAATAAACAGCCAGCATCGGTGGTTTTGGAAACTGAACACTGTTTAGTCATTGCTGATTTGTTTCCATTGACCGCAGGTCACATCTTGCTGGTTTCCAAAACGCATCAAGAAAAATTGACCGAACTAAGTGAAATTGAAATGGCCGATTTGTTTTTAACGGCACGAAAAATAGCGCCAGTTTTGCAGGCAGTGACTGGGGCAGATGCATGCCATTGGTTGGTTAATGACGGCAAGGCTGCCTGGCAACATGTGCCGCATGTTCATTTGCATTTGATCCCCAGATATAAAAACCGACCGCTGCAACTTTTATTAGGAATCTTGACCCGACCGTTTATGTGGTTAGGGCTTGCTCAAAGACGCCGACGGTTAGATGATTTCACCCATCAACTGGCCGAAGCGATAAAAGAGACAAGCGTCTGATGTGTGAACTACTGGGAATGAGTGCCAATGTACCAACCGATATTTGCTTCAGCTTTGCCGGGCTGATGCAGCGAGGTGGTTGTACTGGGCCACATAAAGATGGCTTTGGCATTGTGTTTTATGAAGGCAAGGGGATTCGCGGTTTTCGCGACTATCAGCCGAGCGCCGATTCAGATATCGCTCGCTTTGTCCGTGACTATCCGCTGAAAAGCCAAATTGTCATCAGCCATATTCGCCAAGCGAATCGTGGTGGAATTTGCCTAGAGAATACCCATCCGTTTAATCGTGAGTTATGGGGCCGTTATTGGACTTTTGCTCATAATGGTCAGCTTAAGGGAATCAAAAAACTAGCATTGACTGATATGTTGCCGGTTGGCACGACTGATTCTGAGCATGCTTTTTGTTGGATGCTATCGCAAATAAGGCAGCGATTCCCAAAGCCTCCGCGCGATAACATGACGCTATGGCGGTTTGTTCAAGGGCTGGCCGATCAATTGGCTGAACTGGGCGTGTTTAATATGTTGCTGTCAGATTCTAAAGACCTAGTTGCCTATTGTGGTAAACGATTGAGCTGGATTACCCGCAAAGCACCATTTGGTGATGCCAGCCTGATTGATGATGATATGCAAGTCGATTTTGGCAGTGAAACAACGCCCAACGATATTGTGACGATCATCGCCACTCGGCCATTAACTGATAACGAGCAGTGGAATATTATGCAGCGCGGTGAAATGCGGGTATTCCGACAAGGCATATTAGAACGCTAGCTAGAATGCTCGTTTTTTTGATAGGCGTAAGGCTGTAAATCTCAGTCCTTCGGTTGTACTCTGCGGCAACATGTTGCTGCAGAGTAATAACAAAAATGAAATCTGAAGACAGTAAATTTGAAGGCACGGATAGCTACATTGCCACCGAAGAATTAAAAATGGCGGTCAATGCTGCATTAACCTTGCAACGACCATTGCTCATTAAAGGTGAGCCAGGCACCGGTAAAACCATGCTGGCTGAACAGGTCGCCCAATCTCTAAATACCGATCTTATTCAATGGCACATTAAATCAACCACCCGCGCGCAGCAGGGGTTGTATGAATATGATGCGGTGTCTCGCTTACGAGATTCTCAGCTGGGTGATGAAAAAGTTCGTGATATCGGTAATTACATTGTTAAAGGCAAGCTTTGGCAGGCCTTTGAAGCCGATGAACGACAAGTTTTATTAATTGATGAAATTGATAAAGCTGATATTGAGTTTCCTAACGACCTGTTATTAGAGCTAGATAAAATGGAGTTTCATGTTTATGAAACCCAACAAAGAATTCAGGCCAAAAAACGTCCGTTAGTAATCATCACTTCAAACAATGAAAAAGAGCTGCCAGATGCTTTTCTGCGCCGCTGTTTTTTCCATTACATCCGCTTTCCTGATAAAGACACCATGAAGCAAATCGTTCAGGTGCACTTTCCCAATTTACAAAATGAATTGGTCGAAGAATCACTGCGAAGTTTCTTTGAAATTCGTCAAATGAATGGTTTAAAGAAAAAGCCAACCACCTCTGAATTACTTGACTGGCTTAAGCTGTTAATGGCGCAAGATATCAGCCCGGAAGTGTTGCGTAATCAGGATAATCGTTCGGCAATCCCCCCGTTATATGGTGCGCTGTTAAAGAATGAACAAGATGTTCAGTTGTTCGAAAAGCTGGCTTTCTTGTCTCGTCGCGAAGGGTAATCAGAGGTTTAGATCATGTTGATCGACTTTTTTTATACTCTGAAACAGGCTCAGGTGCCGGTCAGTATTCGAGAGTTTCTGGATTTACTCGGTGGACTAAAAGCTCGGGTGGTGATGGGCTCGGTTGATGACTTTTACCAGTTGGCACGCTGTTGTCTGGTAAAAGATGAGCGACATTACGACCGATTTGACCAAGCGTTTAGTTATTATTTTCGTGGTATCAGTAATGATCAGTTAGATAAAGAAATTCCTGAAGATTGGCTTAGAAAACAGATAGAAAAATTTCTGTCAGAAGAAGAAAAGAAAAAAATGGAGTCAATTGGTTGGGATGAATTGATGCAGCGTTTGAAACAGCGCCTAGAAGAACAGAAAGAGCGGCACCAAGGTGGTAATAAGTGGATTGGTACTGGCGGTACATCGCCTTTTGGCGCTTATGGCTTTAATCCTGAAGGTGTCAGGATCGGTCAGGATGAATCTCGCCATCGGCGTGCAGTTAAGGTATGGGATAAACGAGAGTTTAAAAATCTCGATGATTCAGTTGAGCTAGGCACGCGTAATATGAAAGTCGCCTTGAGAAAACTGCGTCGATTTGCCCGCAGCGGTTCCAGTGAAATACTCGATCTAGATTCAACCATAAAAGCTACCGCAAATAATGCCGGTTGGCTCGATATTAAAATGACGCCGAAACGCCACAATAATGTGAAGGTATTGTTGTTTTTCGATATTGGCGGTTCGATGGATGATCATATTCGTACCTGCGAGGCATTGTTTTCTGCCTGCAGAACCGAGTTTCGCCATCTGGAGTATTTCTATTTTCATAATTGTGTTTATGAATCAGTCTGGAAAGACAATAGCCGTCGCAATGACGATAAAATATCCACCGAAGATTTATTGCATACCTATGGTGAAGATTATCGACTGATATTTGTTGGTGATGCGACCATGAGCCCTTATGAAATCAGTTATCCCGGCGGCAGTGTTGAGCACTGGAATGAACAGCCAGGTGAAGTTTGGATGAAGCGATTGCTGGCCAATTGGCCCAAGGCGGTCTGGTTAAATCCACAGCCCGTTGAACAATGGCAATGGCACCATTCAATAAGTCAATTGCAGCAAATTATGGAAAAAAAGATGTTCCCGCTTACCCTTGGTGGATTAGACAATGCGATGCGAGAATTGAATCGATGAATATTCGAAGTTTTGCTGGAAAAACACCGCAATTAGAAAAGAGAGTGTGGGTTGATCCTCAGTCAACAGTGATTGGAGAAGTCAGTTTGGCTGATGATGTATCGGTGTGGCCGGCGGCGGTCATTCGTGGCGATATGCATTGGATAAAAGTCGGTGCTCGAACCAGTGTTCAAGACGGGGCGATTTTACATGTAACCCACGCCAGCGATTTTAATCCGGGTGGTTTTCCGCTAGATATCGGTGAAGACGTTACGATTGGCCATCAAGCCTGTTTGCATGGTTGTAAAATTGGCAACCGGGTATTAATCGGTATGCAGGCAATGGTGATGGATGGAGTGATTGTAGAAGATGATGTGATGATTGCTGCAGGTTCTTTGGTGTCACCGGGTAAGCGATTGGAAAGTGGTTATTTGTATCGTGGTCAGCCAGCAAGGCAAGCACGCCCACTGACTGACCAAGAAAAGAACTTTTTAAAGTACAGCCCGCAAAATTACCGCAAATTAAAAGATCAATATCTTCAAGCTGCTGATGCTTGACGGTTCGAGGTATGGCGAGTAATCCATTGGATTAACTCGTCTTGAACCTGCTGATAATTGGTTTCATTGAACATTTCATGACGGCCATTTGGGTAAAAGGTATGGCTGAGTTGTTGGAAGCCAGATTGCTCAAGATTTAGCAAAAGCTTATGCAGGTGTTTGCAGCTTTGGCTAACCGGGTCTTTGCTGCCCGAAATAAAGTGAATCGGCAGCTGCTTTGGGATTTTTTGTAAATTTTGTGGGCGGTAAATCTGTTGTAGCCCTGAGATTAAATCTAGCCATAACTGATTGCTGCAAAGAAATCCGCATTGCTCATCTTCGAGATATTTCTCAACTTGTTGTTGGTCGCGTGACAGCCAGTCAAAGCTGGTTTGTGTTTTGCCAAAGCTGCGATTGAATTGACCAAAAAACACCTGGTCAAGAAAGCGACTTTTGCCTTGAGCGCCTTGGCGGTATCTTTCTAGTTTGATCAGCAATTTTGCCACGCTGAACATCACGCCTTGGTCACCATTCGAACCTGATAAAATCAAACCAGCTAACTGATCACCATATTGCTCTGCCCAAGCCAAAGAAATAAATGAGCCCATTGAATGACCGAGCAAGAAAACCGGTAGATCGGGATACTGCTGGCGAATATAGTTTTGTACCAGTCCAAGATCATCAATAACGTGTTTCCAACCTTGTTGATCAGAATAGTGCCCTTGCAAGCCTGAGCACTGGCCATGACCGCGATGGTCATGGGCGATCACTGCGTAACCTGCATTATTGAGCTGACCGGCTAGCCTGTTATAGCGCTGATGATGTTCCGCCATACCATGACTAATTTGAATGATTGCGATAGGTTGTTGTTCTGGCAGCCAGATATGAGCTGGAATCTGATGACCGTCCGAGCTGGAAAGATTCAGTCTTTTCATGGTATTGGAAATCCCTTGTTTTTAATCATTCTATGAGCCCTTCCGCTTTTGGTAAACCACCGTGATAATGGGCAAGTTTATTTAATGGCAGTAAATCAATTATGGGAAGGCGAAGTGATCATACCCGTGAAGAATTGAAAAGCTTAATGCTCAATGCAGCAATAACGATTGTTGTTGAGCAGGGCTTTCGCGGCGTTACTGCCCGAAAAGTGGCAGAACAGGCGGGTTATACCGTAGGAAGTTTGTATCAGGTTTTCAAGAATCTGGATGATTTGATTGTTCAGTTGAATGAACAAACCATGGATGAAATCTTGTTGTTAATTGAACGAGAGTTACAGCAGCAGGGCGATGAGATTACGGTAATGCACGCTTTAGCATTAGGTTATGCCCGATATGCCAGTGAAAATTCCAATCGTTGGCGAATGGTTTTTGAACATAAATTACCAACAACGCATCCGCTGCCAGAAAGCTTTCAGCATAAAATATTGTCATGTTTTGTGATGATTACTCAACGTTTTGCGCAGTTGTTTCCGCAAAAAAAAGATGAAGAGTTGCTCCAAGCTGCCCAAGCATTATGGAGCTCGATTCATGGTATTTGTATTTTGTCGGTGACCGGAAAACTGGATACTGCCAAGGCAGGAAATATGGAGCCGTTGATTGGTTGTCTGGTCGATAACTTTATTGGTGGGCTTCTGGCCAGTTCACAAAAGTGATAACTTCAGTAAGATAATCAGACGCAGAGCTGATATTGCTGTAACTTTGAGCCACAAGGCATCGCTAAAAATGAGCGCCAGTGCAGCATAATAATAACAATGGAGCTGCTTGTTTATGATCCCGTCACTGATCTCCGAATTGCCGGAGTCTTCTCATCATCTGGGAAGTTTAATCGAGCATGTCTGTAAAAAATATCAGGATCAACCTGCCTTTAGTTTTGCCAAACAGACCATTTCCTATAAGAAATTTTTAAAACTATCGCGTGCTTTTGCCCAGCAATTGCAAAAATCTGGCATAAAAGCTGGCGATCGAATGATCTTACAACTGCCCAATAGCATTCAATTAGTTGCTGCGGCAGCCGGTGGCTTTATGGCCGGTGTAATCGTTGTGCCGGTCAACCCATTGCTTACCGTCAGAGAGCTTGAATATATTTACCAAGATGCCAAGCCGCATTTGATTGTGGCTGATTACTCCAGTTGGCAGTCTCGTTCTCATAAACCGCAGCTGGCACAGGCTGAATTGTGGCTGAATGTTTGTGGCAGTTTAAAGCAAAGCCCGATTAAACGTATTTGGCGAGATTTTCGGCTGAATCAAGAGCAAAAAACCAGCTTGTTTCATTGGCATGCTTTATCAGACGATCAGTTCAAAATGGCACAGCTTTCCAGTAATGATTTAGCGGTTTTACAATACACAGGTGGAACTACTGGAGAGCCGAAAGGCGCGATGATTAGCCATGGTAATTTATTGGCAAATCTAGCCCAGCTTGAAGAATTGTTATCACCACGCATGGCAACGATCAAAACCACGCTTACCGCATTACCCCTCTATCATACCTTTGCTTTTACGGTGAATTTCCTCGGCATGATGAACCATGGTGTTCATAATATTTTGGTTGAACGACAGATTGGCCAAGGGCAAATTATTCGACTGTTAAAAGAACAGCGGGTTAACTGTATAACTGGTGTAAATAGTTTGTTTTCTGCTTTGCTGAATTCACCTGGTTTTAATCGTCACTCTTGGCCGGATTTAAAACTCGCAGTTACCGGTGGTATGGCAATGCGAAATATGGTGGCAGCAAGCTGGCTGCAATTAACGGGTATTCCATTAATTCAAGGGTACGGGTTGTCAGAGGCATCGCCGGTGGTTAGTTGCAACCCAGCTGAAGGTGATGGTGGTGAAGGGGTTGGTCTGCCACTGGCGAATACCGAAATTGCGGTTTGTGATGAACAAGGACAAAGGCTGTCGATTGATTCAGTCGGTGAAATTCTAGTGAGAGGCCCGCAAGTCATGCAGGGCTATTGGAATAAACCCAGTGATACTGATGAAGTTATCGATGCTAATGGTTGGTTGCATACTGGAGATATTGGCAAGATTGATGCTAAAGGTTATTTGCATTTATTAGACCGCAAAAAAGATTTGATTCTGGTTTCTGGTTTTAATGTTTTTCCTAATGAAATTGAAATGGTTGCAGAAGCACACCCGGATATTCGGGAAGCGGCAGCAGTTGGCGTACCAGATCATCAAACAGGAGAATGTGTAAAATTATTTGTGGTGGCGGGCTGCCCCGGTGTTTCCAGAGAAGAAGTTGCCAGTTATTGCCAGCAGCATTTAGCGGCTTACAAAGTCCCTCGGCATATTCAGTTTGTTAGCGAATTACCCAGAGCATCGGTGGGGAAATTATTAAGGCGACATTTGCGAGAAAAAGCAGTGTAGGGCTAAATTATTAATCTTGATCAGACTGATGATACTCATCCAGTGTCATAAAGCTAAGAAATGTAGCGAACATAGAAACAGTCAGTAGCCAAGGAAGAACAGGAAAGATAAGGACAACCGGTGCTGCACTAAACCAGATGCCGCGGACTAAGTCGTGGCGTTTTCCAGGAAATTTAAAAATTTTAGTGGTCGGTTTGTTGCCAGATTTAAGAGGGATGCTTGGACGCAATGGCATAACTAAAACTCAATATTACAAAGTACAGGTTTTGAGTATAGGTCGCGGATAGTAAACACCGAATAAAACAACGTCGCAGCGTCTCAAAAGAGAGAAAAGCTGCGACGTATGCCGATCATTACAAGCAAAGAAAACCTTGGGAAACTGCCCTTGGCTATGTCCTTTTAATTGCTCAAATCCTTACCCATTTCCAACGCATGTCGGATTAGGCTTCGCCCGAGTTGTTGACGACTAACTTCCAGATCAGGATCGTACATCATCATAACGGCCATATGCGCATAACCTATGTAACATCTTGCAGATGCTTCAGGGTTAGCCGCACTACCGCTATCTGACTGGCGAATATGATCAGCAATTGTGCCGATAATCTGACGCTGGAATTTCAGATAGCTTTCCCACCAAGGGCTGTCAATGGATGTACTCCAATCGAGCCAAATCTTGATGTAATCAGGATTGCTGTCTTTTAACTCAGAAAATGCAGAAGCATGTTCCAGCATTGCCTTGCCGGTATCTGTATGCTTCTGGAAGATTTCTCTGGTGAGCTCCAGATGAAATCTTTCAACTTCGGAGATTACTGCCTCAACTAGTGCTTCTCTCGTGTTGAAATAGTTAAAAACTGTGGCGACAGAAACACGCGCATCACTGGCTATTTCTGCATGACCACCTCGTCCAATTCCCCTGCGGGCAAAAACCGCTAACGCATATTCTAATAATTGGGCTTTTCTTTTGCGGGGGTCTAGGCGAGTCCGTTTGTTATATGAGGTAGGGACTGCTTGATTGGTCATAGGACCGATACCATTACTCACTACTTAATTTATGATGCTCTCAAAGTGTAGACTTCATTGTTCGGACTGCAGGTTGAAAGCGAGCCTTCGGTCATTGAAAACTGAACATCCGACTGTCCGGTGAAGCCCTATTAGAGCTTATTGTCCAAATTGACATATGTGGAATTAAATTTTTTTATGACGAGATTTGTAATAATGATGAGGCGCCCTGTCATTGCCGTATTTACAGCAGCAATTTTACTGTCCGGTTGCAAAACTAACCCGCCTGTTGAGCCAGAAAAACCAATTTCTCCTCCGGTGATTAAACCGGTTAAACCATTTGTAATTCAACAAGAAAGTACAAGACGAATACAGTGTAAAACCCGACGATTGTGCACCAGCTTATTATTGAATCGAGTCAAAAATAATTGGTGGTTACCCCATAAAGAAAGCAAAGGTCGCTCAGTCGAACTTGAAGTTTCATTGGATGAGTTAGGTGAGCTTATCTATGTAAAGGTGACACGTGGAAGTGGGAAGTTGCGTTTTGATGCGGCAGCCGTGGCAGCCGTTGAGGATGCTGCTCCTTTTTATGAACTGCTAAGCTACATGTCTACCAATTCAGATCATCCATTTTCGAAATTAAAGTTTCGCTTCGCACCGTAATTATTAACACTGTGAAAATAGTGCTTCCTTTGGTGTCATTTAAACAACAAACCAGAATTTGGCGAGTCCAAAAGCGTAGAATCATATTTGATTAGAATGCTCTTGAAGGCCAGCGGGCTTGATATTCCTTAGCTGGCCACCATCATGGTCTGGTGAGTTTGTTGATCAGCATTGCTGCGTTTTATGTCAATCACTGCCGAGAGAAAAGAAACAATGAATATTTTTTCAGATAACAGTCAGACAATTGGTAATACTCCGTTGGTTCGGCTTAAGCATTTTGGCCAAGGCAATATTGTTGCCAAGTTAGAAAGCCGTAATCCAGCAATGTCGGTTAAATGCCGCATTGGAGCCAATATGATTTGGCAGGCAGAAAAAGATGGAACACTGAAAAAAGGCATGACGATTATTGAGCCAACCAGTGGTAATACAGGGATTGCATTAGCATTTGTTGGGAGTTCTTTAGGTTATAAGGTTAAGCTGACCATGCCTTCGAGCATGAGTATTGAGCGGCGAAAGGTGATGAAATCACTCGGTGCTGAACTGGTGTTAACTGAACCAGCCAAAGGCATGAAAGGTGCAGTTGATGCGGCAAAAGAAATAGCCGATTCAGATGCTGAACAATATTTATTGCTGCAACAATTTGAAAATCCAGCTAATCCGGCGATTCATGAAAAAACCACCGGCCCGGAAATCTGGAGAGATACCGATGGTGCGATTGATGTATTAGTTGCAGGCGTAGGTACTGGCGGCACAATCAGCGGCATTTCCCGTTATCTCAAACATCAGCAAGGTAAAGCGATTACTTCAGTTGCTGTAGAGCCTGAAGCTTCTCCGATTATTTCCCAGAAAATAAAAGGTGAAGATTTAACCCCGGCACCGCATAAAATTCAGGGTATTGGCGCTAATTTCATTCCAGGTAATTTGGATTTAGATATCGTTGATCGAGTTGAAGCGGTATCGAATGACGATGCAATCGAATATGCGCGACAGTTAATGGAAAAAGAGGGTATTTTGGCGGGTATTTCTTGTGGTGCTGCTTTGTGTGCAGCAGAGAGAATTTCTGCATTGCCAGAGTTTAAAGACAAGATGATTGTGGTAATTCTGCCTGATTCGGGTGAGCGTTATCTTTCAACACCATTATTTGACGGTGTTTTTGGTCAGCAGGAATTGACCCAGTAGTATTAGCAGTCATAGGAGGCTGAATGAAATCGCAAGAGTTACCAGAGCATAATCCGGCATTTGAATGGAAAGCATCGAGAGATATTTCAGGACTGGATGTTCGTATCGATACTTTTCGTCATAAAGCGACTGGCGCTGAGCATTACCATTTGAGCGCTGATCACCCGGAAAGTGCATTTCTAGTGGCTTTTCGTACTCAGCCTCAGGACTCAACCGGTGTGGCGCATATTCTAGAGCACACGGTGTTGTGTGGCAGTCAGCGCTACCCGGTTCGAGATCCCTTCTTTTTGATGACGCGGCGTTCACTAAATAGTTATATGAACGCGCTGACAAGTAGCGACTGGACTGCTTATCCATTTGCTAGCTGTAATCAGAAAGATTTTTATAATCTGATGGATGTCTATCTGGATTCAGTATTTTTTCCATTGCTCGATCCATTGGATTTTGCCCAAGAAGGTCATCGCCTTGAGTTAGACGATGAAGATGGAAAGCAGGTGTTGCAGCGCCAAGGTGTTGTTTTTAATGAAATGAAAGGCGCACTGAGTAACTCCAATAGCTATTTATGGCAGAAATTACGCCACCACTTGTTTCCGACTACGACTTATCACTACTCAAGTGGCGGCAACCCAGAGCAAATTCCTGAGTTAACTTACCAGGGGTTAAAAGAATTTCACCAGAGTCATTATCACCCGGGCAATGCGATTTTCATGACTTTTGGTAAGGAACCGATTACTGAAATTCAGAGCAAAATTAATGACCAAGCATTAAAGCATTTCCCCGCTGCTGCAGCAGTCCATGGGAAATTAGAACAGCGATTTGATAAGCCACAAATTGCTAAAGAATCGTTTCCAGCCAGCGACGATGAAAAAGGCCACGTTCTAGTTAGCTGGTTGTTAGGTGAAAGTACCGACCTTGAGTTATCGATGAAAATGCAGCTTTTAGCGGGCGTTTTACTGGATAACAGCGCCTCACCATTAATGAATTTCCTTGAGAGCCATTCATTGGGTGATGCGCCATCGCCACTATGTGGTTTAGAAGATTCTTCTCGTGAAATGAGTTTTGTGTGTGGCTTGGAAGGTATTGATGCCGCTGATGCGGCTGCCTTTGAAGCTGAATTGCTAGCATTGCTGAATCAACTGGCAACTGATGGTGTTGATCAGCAGCTAGTTGATAATTTATTGCACCAGGTCGAATTACAGGTTCGTGAAACCGGCGGTGATTCGATGCCTTATGGTTTGCAGCTGATGATGTCTTCGATGTCTGCTGCGATTCATGGCGGTGATCCGGCTGACTTGCTCGATTTGCAAGCAGCATTGGATCATCTACGAAAAGAAGTTAAAGATCCGCAGTTTATTCCATCGTTAATTCAACAACATTTACTAGATAACCCACACCGCTTGCGATTGGATGTTGTGCCAGATGCGCAAATGCGTTCGCAAGAGCAGCAGCAAGAAACCGATCAGATGCAGCAATTGCTGCAGAATATGACCGAACAAGAAAAGCAGCACATTCAACAGCAAAGTGAAGCGCTGCAAGAACGTCAGGCTGAAGATGGTGATGTGAGTTGTTTGCCGTCGGTAGGTCGGCAAGATATTTCAGCAGAGCAACCATATCCGCAGCCAGATAAAAACAGTAATGGTTTTATTGGCTTTGCTGCAGGCACCAATGGTTTGGTATATCAGCAATTAATCTCTCCAATGCCCAAGCTGGATCAACAAAGTTTGGCTGCCTTGCCTTACTACTCAGCTTGTCTTGGTGAGTTAGGAATTGCGGGCACTGACTATCTTGATTTGCAAAAGCAACTATTTAGCCATTGTGGCGGTTTATATTGCTGGACCAAATCAGGCGCTCAAGCAGACAATCTCGATCATGCTTCCGGTTATATGGTAGTAGCGGCAAAGTCCTTGTCTGAAAATGTTCAATTGACCCAAGAATTGCTGTTAAATGTCAGAAATACTACTCGCTTTGATGAGCTACCTCGGTTGCAAGAATTAATGACACAAATGCGGGTCAGGCGAGAGCAATCGCTTAATTCTAGTGGTCACATGTATGCAATGAGTGCTGCGGCAGCCAACTTTAGTAGTACTGCGCGTTTGAATCATTTATGGCATGGTTTAGGTAGCTTACAGCCATTGCGAGATATTTGTGATTCGCTAGATGGTGATCAACAATGGCAGCAAAAATTTCAACAAATGCATCAGAAAATTTCTGACCAGCCATTTGGTCATTTGCAAATAAGTCATGATGCGAGTGAGTTTGCGCCGATTGCTGGTGCCAGTGATCAATTTGATCAATCGAAATTAGATTTATCGATGCTGCAGCCAGTAGAAGCAAAAGCTTGGTTAATTAATTCTAGCGTTAGCTATTGTGCCAAGGTTTATCGGGGCGTTGCTTCGGCACATCCAGATGCACCGGCGCTGACTATTTTGGCTCAAGTAATGAAAAACGGTTTCTTGCACGGCGCGATTCGCGAGCAAGGCGGTGCTTATGGTGGTGGAGCGAATCATAATGGCTGGCAAGGTAGCTTCAGCTTTTATTCATATCGCGACCCTCGATTACAAGAAACACTCGATGATTTTGACCGGTCAATTGACTGGGTTTTAACACAACCGATTAGCCAGCAGATGCTTGACGAAGCGGTATTGTCAGTAATTAGTCAGTTAGATCGTCCAGGTTCACCTGCGGGCGA
This sequence comes from Pelagibaculum spongiae, assembly GCF_003097315.1. Taxonomy (NCBI): domain Bacteria; kingdom Pseudomonadati; phylum Pseudomonadota; class Gammaproteobacteria; order Oceanospirillales; genus Pelagibaculum; species Pelagibaculum spongiae. Next base: position 74,833 of record NZ_QDDL01000011.1, on the reverse strand, counting down.
ATGCAAGCAATCATTCTCTGGTGAATTGTTTGGGCGCAGGGCTGCACATCGAAGTCGTTTCCGTCATGGCATATTAAATGTAACGGCTGAAGCACTTAAAACGGTTGCGGCTAAATACTTAAAACCCGAGCAAGGGATTGTTTCAATTGTCACAGGTGAAGCGGTTTATCAGGCGAGTGGGCTGGAGTATTCCAGCCAAAAAGTGCTGTGATATGACTGCTGCTTATCATTTGAGATGAAAGCGGGTAAGATAAATGTGTCGGATCGATAGTAGACCGGCACATATTTTTGTTCTTTCAATTATTCACTGTGTATCCATGAATCTAAAACTAAAATTTCTCAGCAGTTTCCTAGCTGGAGGACTGGTCGGCGGCGTTATCGTTGCATCTCTCGCCCTCGACCCTCAATCATTGATTTATCTGGCAGTGGCCGTAGCAGTTGTCGTAGCTTTGCTGCTTATTGTGCCAGCATTATCTTCGGATAATACTTCTAGTGTGTCCTCTTCATCTTCTTCCTCACCGTCATCTTCATCCACCTCTTCTTCATATACGCCTGCTGCATCTGGTGTATCCATGGGGCAGCGCGAAACTGGCACTGTTAAATGGTTTAACGGTCAAAAAGGCTTCGGCTTTATCAGTCGTGATACTGGCGATGAAGTGTTTGTTCATTTCCGTGCAATTCGTGGCCGAGGTAATCGTTACCTGGTTCAGGGCCAAAGAGTTGAATTTACCGTTGCCACTGAAGATAAAGGGTTACGGGCAGAAGACGTTGTGGTGGTTAGCGGCTGATTCTGTGTAATCAAGTAATGTGCTGGCTTAATTGCTGCACGCTCAAGTCAAAATATAAGGCCTGAATTTTACCGTTCAGGCCTTATTATTTTTTTGGGATAGCAGATTCGGATGTTAGTTGTAGATTTCTGCATAAGTAACTAATTAATTTACCTGACGGAGTGAAGCCAATGCGGGCTTATTTCTGGGATGACAAAAGAGCGCCTGGTGTACCGGCGGCAATTGATTTTGATGAGTATTCTTCTGTAGCAGAGATGTTTCTTGCATCTTGTGCCAAATACCCTGAGCGGCCCGCTTTTTGGAATATTGGTATTACGCTCACTTTTCGTGAAGTCGATGAGTTAAGCCGAAACTTCGCGGCTTGGATTCAACATCAAACCAATCTTAAACCAGGTGATCGAATTGCGGTTCAAATGCCGAATATGCTGCAATTTCCTATTGTGGTGTTTGGTGCCTTGCGAGCGGGTTTGGTGGTGGTGAATACCAACCCCCTGTATACCGCTCGAGAAATGCGTCATCAGTTCAAAGACTCTGGCGTTAAAGCGCTGGTTGCTTTAAATACTTTCGGTGCAAAAATCGAAGAAGTGATAGAAGATACCGATATTGAACATGTCGTGATCACTGAAATCGGTGACATGCAAACATCTGGGCTGAAGCGAAATCTGCTGAATTTTGCCATTAAGCATGTTAAGCGCATGGTGCCAGCATTTAATTTACCGCAAGAAATTGGTTTTCGAGAAGTAATGGCACAAGGTGCTCGTGAGCATCATGAACCGGTGACTACCAAGCCTGAAGATCTAGCTATTTTGCAATATACCGGTGGTACTACTGGTGTTGCTAAAGGCGCCATGCTGAGCAACCGCAACTTGTTAGCAAACATGCTACAAGTACGAGCATTGTTTCAGCAAACCGATCGCAACGGTAGGCCTTTGCAGAAAGAAGCCGATGAAGTCGTTGTGTGTCCGCTACCCCTATACCATATTTTTTCATTTACGGCGCACTGTATGTGTATGATGGCAATGGGTAATTTAAATATATTGGTGACCAATCCACGTGATGTTGGAATGTTTATCAAGATTATTAAGAATAAGAAATTCTCTGGTATTACCGCCGTCAATACTTTATTCGTTGCTTTGCTGGACCATCCGAAATTCAAAGATATCGATTTTAGTAAATTAAAAATGGCAGTTTCAGGCGGTACTGCATTAACAAGAGATGCGGCGGTTCGTTGGAAAAAAGCGACTGGTGTTGATATTGCAGAAGGCTATGGCTTAACTGAATGTTCGCCGATTGTTAGTGTCAATCCTTTAGGTGAATCAAATCAGATGGGCACTATTGGCGTCCCTGTTCCGGGTACTGATGCCAAAGTGATTGATGAAGATGGTAATGAATTGCCATTGGGTCAACGAGGCGAATTGTGTATTCGTGGTCCGCAGGTAATGGAAGGTTATTGGAATCGTCCAGAAGACACTGCAGAAATTATGACCGATAAAGGCTATTTGCGTACTGGTGATGTTGGCATTATTAACCACGACGGTTTTATTCAAATTGTTGATCGGTTAAAAGATATGATCCTAGTTTCAGGGTTTAACGTTTATCCCAATGAAATTGAAGATGTTGTTTCCCGTTTGGATAATGTAACTAACTGCGCAGCGATTGGTGTACCAGACAACAAAACAGGTGAGGCGGTTAAGTTATTTATTCAACCGAATGAAAGTGGTGTAACAGTTGCTGATGTTAAGCGCTGGTGTGCTAAAAACCTGACGGCATATAAACGCCCTAAATATATTGAAATTCGAGAAGAGTTACCGATGTCTCCAGTCGGTAAAATTCTCAGAAAAGATTTGCGTGAGCATTAGATTAAGCCGTTATGAGCGAAGGCGTGCAGTCAGTCTATTGTGGCTGTACGCTTCCATGAGTAATGCTAGGTGAGTACTCGCCAGCAATACTAAAATACGGACTTTTTATTAAACGGATGGCCAGCTCAGATGGTGGGATTCGAGCTTGGTCTATATCAAAAAGATCAGAAATATGTTCGAACTTACTTCCCGTTTGGATTAAATCAGCCATAGCCCAAAGGTAAATGAAGCAAACAAATTGAGAGCAAAAAAAATTCTGCCTATTGCTCTTGAACCAAGAATGCTGTTCACCAGCAATTTTGCTGACGATCTCAGAAATTTTTTGCGTATTGTAGTGGCTGCCTATATAGCCAAATATATTACCCACAAGCTTCCTTACTCCGTAGGAAGATGTCTTTTTCTGTTCCCAGTGCTCATAGACATATTCCATGTTGCCGCAAGCTCTTTCTACGATATTATCTTCGTTGCATCGAATCACTAGATAATGATTGTTAAGGTGCTTGTCATCGGTTGCATTTAATTTAAGGCACCCTTTGCCATGGAATTTCATAATTTCAAGAAAGCCTGCATTTTCATCATATTCTAGGATTGAATTATCGGTATAAACTATTGCCGAATGGGTAAATTTATTAGGGTTTAGGCCAAAGTGCTGTTCAAAATAATGGCCCGTATGATGCATAGTAAAGAATGTAGCGGTCGATTGATAAAGATTGATTAATCGGCTGGGAACTGAAGGGTGGTCAGGTAGCCACTTAAGTAAAATATCTGCTGGTTGTAAGTCGTTTGGCTGTAGAAAACCAACTCTAGTTGGCATAACGTCAATCGCCATTTAAATTATATCTGCGTAAATATAGCTTATATATAGAGGTTGTTTTTCCGTAGCCAACCAGCTAAGCCTGCTCCAGTGAAATGACTTAAATCATCATTGGTAGTACGAAGCAACTTTCGGCAGTCTGTGCTACGAATGGGCAAGCGTTCTTCAGCAACAATTAGATTAAAATCTCGCTCTATATCTTGATGACGATAGAACTTCTTCCAAACGTCAGGTTTTGCATTATCAGGCCCTACTACTAGCGAAATATGGCTTTGCGGTTGGCGTTTTTGAACTTCATTTAGCAAATCAAAACTGAAAATTGCTTTTTGATTTGGTGCAATTTCCAGTAGGTCTTGTTCGAGTGTGCTGATGACTATGCGGTCTCGTTCAGAAATTTGTTCAGTGGTAATAATTTCTAACATTTTTAGACGCAGTTGGTAGTCTGACATTTGTTTACCAAAAGCATGTTTGGCTGAAGGTATCAGCCAAACTGCGTCAAACTGTTGCAAGAGTTGCTGCACCACATCCATATGCCCCAGATGCGGTGGATCAAATGCAGCACCGTAAATTGCAATATGTTCCATTTGCATTAATCCCGAGCAGCGCTCTAGTTTTCCAGTGAATAAGGTAGATCAATCAGTACGATTGGACTGCCACTAATATTTAAGTCGGTTTGATCTTCACGACCAACGAAGCTGATTAAATAACTGCCAACCATTTCGCTTTCTGTGGCGCAAACCAGTGTTGCAACATCCTTACCTTCAGTATTACTGATCGGCTGGTCTAGCTCGGGCTTGCTAGCTAGTGTTACTTGGCCAATACATAACCGGCGCTTTGACTTACCTAAATAATGAGTACGAGCGACCACTTCTTGGCCGGTGTAACAGCCCTTTTTAAAATTCACCGCGCCTGCGGCAGGTAAATTCACCATATGCGGAGTGAAAGCTTCAGATAGCGGCTGGCTGATAATTGGCAAGCCTGCTCGAGTTTGCTGGTAGTTCCAGCACTGGCTGTCCAATAATTGCAATTGATTTAACAATTCAACAGACGGCTGCTGCAGCGTAAATTCATAAAAAGCACTTTGCTCTGACCAACCATGCACCATACAAACGCTGGCATCAGCTGAGCTCGTTTGTTGGTCGAGTTGTTGTGGCAAGGTTAATTGCAGCAATGCCGCTAATTGTTGAGCACCGACTAGGTTGGCACCGATACGGACCACTGAATCATCTTTTTCGATGGTGACTTTAGAGAAAACTGCATATTTTCCAAGGGAGCTTTTTACTAGGTCTGCGGTTGATTGCTCCAGCGCCATTAAAAGATCATCGCCGCTACGAATCAGACGAAATGTAAAAATCATTCGGCCTTTTGCGGTGCAGTGAGCGCCTAATTTGCTGCAGTCATCGGTTATCTGACGAACGTCACAGGTCAATTGTCCCTGAAGAAAAGTAAGGGTATCTGGGCCTGTAAAGCGCACCATCTCCTGATTATTCAGTAGAACTAACCCGGATTTATCGCTATTAAGCTGCTGGATTTGTTGCTGAATAGTGGCTGTACTCATATTGAATAGTGCCTGTATTGCGGATGATGGCATGGGGGTAACTCCCTCGGGATATTGAGGTTATGTTGAGCGCTAAGGGTTGATAGAATAGCGCTCGAGGCTAATTTGGCAACAGGTATCAATGTGAATGAGCAGTTAGAAAATACCCCACCTTTAAATAAGGCCAAGCTACGTTTTCACTGTCGTCGCGGTATGTTGGAGCTAGATGTATTGCTTCAGCCGTTTTGTGATGAAGTGTTTGACACCCTTCCATTAGCGCAGCAGCAAACCTTTGCTCGCTTGTTAGATCAGGAAGATCCTGATTTGTTCGGTTGGTTGATGCAGCATTCCCGCAGCGAAGATGCCCAGCTGCAAGCAATGATCGAAATAATTTTACAACGTGTCCAGCCGTGAGATTGTTTTAAGGGAATCTAACTGGCTAAGGAATGGTTTTTTATCGATCGGTTTATTTTCAACGCCGGCGTTAATTTTGCTATTGCCTGAATCATCGATTTGGTGGCTGGGGTTATTGCTACTAGGTGCGACTAATTTTTGGTTGCTACTTTTCAGTGAATCGATTCAAGGCTGCCAGTGGCGCTGTTGTTTGCTAGAGGATGGCGGCAAGCTGAAACTGACCGATTACGGCGGATTTTGGATTCGAGTCAATGCAGAAGGGTTTTGGCAGTTGGGTCGATGTGTGGTGGTTTATGGTGGCTTACCTACCAGCTTATCTCAGTCGAATAAACCGTGGCATTTGTTGTTTTTCTACGACAACTTAACGAAATCAGATTTTCATTATTTGATGCGGTTTTTAAAAGTAAAATGGGTGCCTCGTTAGTGGCACCCGTTTATTTTAGATCAAGCTAATTGGATTGATCTTTTTCGAGATCTGGCCAACTCGCTTTGGGAAAATTTTCTGGAGTCAGAATGGTTTGCTGATTATCCAGCGCCGGATCGGTTTTTGGATAATCTCGAGTAAAGTGCAAGCCACGACTTTCTTTGCGGCTCATAGCACAGCGCACCATTAATTCAGCAACTTGCAATAGGTTGCGCAATTCCAATAAATCGTTATTCACCCTGAAATTACGATAATAATCGTGAACTTCTTGTTTCAGAAGGTCGATACGATTCATTGCCCGCTGTAGGCGTTTATCGGTACGAACGATACCGACGTAATCCCACATAAATAATCGAAGCTCTTCCCAGTTATGAGATACAACGACATCTTCATCGGAGTCTTCGACTTGGCTATCATCCCATTTTTGTAACGGTTGCTGATGAGTGAAATGCTCAAGTTGTTTAATTGCATCCTCGGCGGCTGCTTTGGCATAAACCAAGCATTCTAATAGCGAGTTACTGGCCATGCGATTAGCACCGTGCAGGCCGGTATAAGCACATTCACCGATGGAATATAAACCAGGTAAATCAGTACGGCCGCTTAAGTCGGTTAAAATACCGCCGCAGGTATAATGGGCCGCAGGAACCACTGGAATTGCATTTTTAGTGATGTCGATATCCAGCTCCAGACACTTTTCATAAATAGTCGGAAAGTGATTTTTTATAAAATCGGCTGGTTTATGTGAAATATCTAGATAAACACACTCAATGCCCAATCGTTTCATTTCATGGTCGATAGCACGGGCGACGATATCTCTTGGTGCCAATTCTTCACGCTCGTCAAATTCAGGCATAAAGCGGCTGCCATCTGGGCGTTTTAAATAAGCGCCTTCGCCGCGTAATGCTTCAGTTAATAAAAAAGAGCGAGCCATTGGGTGGTATAAACAAGTTGGATGAAACTGATTAAATTCTAAGTTGGCGACTCGACAGCCTGCGCGCCATGCCATCGCAATACCATCGCCACTAGAAACATCTGGATTGCTGGTGTAACGATAAATTTTACTGGCGCCGCCGGTGGCTAAAATGGTCAAACCGGCACTGATGGTAAAAACTTGGTTGTTTTGTAAATTTAATGCGTAGGCACCTAAGCAGCGAGCGGGCTGATTTTTTTGATCGGCATTGGTGATTAAATCAAGGCCAATGGTTTGTTCCAGAACCGTTATATTGCTTCGGCGGCGAACGTGATCGGCTAGAGAAATTTCAACTGCTTTTCCGGTAGCATCGGCGGCATGAACAATTCTTCTATGGCTATGGCCGCCTTCACGGGTAAGATGTAGCTCACCTTCGGTTTTATTTTGATCATTTTCCGAAGGATTATTATCCTTGGTAAATTCAACGCCTAGGCTAGTGAGCCATCGAATTGCGTCGGCACCGTTTTCAGCAGTAAAACGAGCGGTGCGTTCGTCGCACAAACCAGCACCGGCGATCAGGGTATCTTGAACATGAGAATCGACGGAATCGCCTGAATCTAATACAGCAGCGATTCCACCTTGGGCATAATAAGTGGCGCCTTCTTCTAATCGGCTTTTACAGATCACGCCGACCTGTAGCTGATCTGGGAGTTTTAGCGCTAATGATAGGCCGGCAGCACCGCTGCCAACGATCAGTACATCATAATGGATATCTGACATTTTATTATCTTTAGATTGCGCCTTGACCGGCAAAGCTATGCGTAGATCATATTGTCCACCACATTTTTTTGAAAGTCCTCCGGTTTGGAGAAACTATTTGAATATTTACCTGTCTATGAAGACAAACCAGCTCGATGGTTTTAAGAGGCATGCCGGATGAGTGAACAAGATCTGGACCGGCGCTTGGTTGAGCGGGTGCAAGAAGGGGATCGCAAAGCATTCGATCTTCTTGTGTTGAAGTACCAACAACGTATCTTGAATTTGATTGGCCGATATGTCCGTGATTTTGGTGATGCACAAGATGTCGCCCAAGAAACGTTCATTAAAGCTTATCGCGCATTACCCAGATTCAGAAACGAGAGTGCTTTTTACACTTGGCTGTATCGAATTGCGATAAATACTGCAAAGAACCATTTGGCTGCCTTGTCGCGCCGACCGCCCGGTCATTCAGATCTGGAGGCCTCGGAAGCGGAACAATTTAGCGCAGACAGTGGTCTTCATGAGCAGGGGGGGCCGGAACGATTGATAGCCAGAGATCAGTTGAAAGACGTGATCTTTGAAACAATCGAAAAGCTACCCGAAGATTTGCGAACAGCCCTGACGCTGCGAGAACTGGAAGGTTTCAGTTATGAACAAATTGCAGAAGTCATGGGATGCCCAGTAGGCACCGTTCGTTCACGAATATTCAGGGCCCGCGAAGCTGTCGAGAAAAGAATTGGCCCTATGCTTTAAGGTGGAACATTACGATGGGCATGAGTAATCATGAAAAAATGTCGGCTCTTATCGACAATGAGCTGAACGATGATCAATTAGACGCACTGATTGATCAAATTTCTGAACAACCAGAATTGAAGCAGCAATGGGCGAGCTTTCACCTAACCGGTGATGCGATTCGCAATGAGCTAACCGATGTATCTAGTTCGAGCTTGCTTGGCCGGATTAATGCGGAGCTGGATGCGCAAGAAGTTTCGCCTTTACAAGATCAGCCGTTACCACAAGCAGATACTAGCAAGGTAATTCGTCCGAAAGTTGCAAAGTGGGGCATGGCTAAAGTTGTGCAAGGTATTGCAGGCTTGGCAATTGCCGCTTCAGTTGCAGCGCTATCGGTCGTCGGTGTTCGTTGGTTGCAGCCAGTTGAACAAATTGGCACGCCGCAGTTGGTTGAAAAAGTACCCCAGGCAACCAATGCATTGCCGAATCTGGATCAACAAGGTTTGCAGCTGGTGAAACAACCTGCCGCTAACTTACCTCCAGAAATTGAAGCCAAATTGCAAAACAATTTGCGCAACCATGCGCGGCAACAGGTTGACGGCGATAAAAACGCCGCACCTTACTCGCCAGTTCTGACTCAGGAGTCTGGGCAGTGATTCGCATTTTGCTGCTGTTGATGTGCATTAGTACATCGGCAGCTGCGAAACCAGAATTGCAGCAGATTCTTCAGCAATATTTAGCCAGTCAGAATCACATTGGTTTTATCGGTGAATATGCGCATGCTCAAAATGGAGACATTGAGAGTTTGCGCATTTTTCGTGGCCGTGATTCTAATCAGGCGATGGCGACTCGGCTGGTTTATTTAACTGGTCCAAAGCGGGAAATCATTCGGGATTCCCTTGGTGAAATCTGTCTAGTGCGCGAGCAAGGTGTGACACGTATTGGTTCAGGTGAAGTGCCACTGCCTTTTTCTTTGCCGGATAATATCAAAGCGCTGAATGCTTATTACCAAATGCGGTTGGCTGGTGAAGATCGGGTTGCCGGTCGAGCAGTCTGGAAAGTATTGATTACACCAAAAGACGGTTTTCGTTATGGCTATCGTTTGTGGTTGGATCAGCAGCAAGGTGTTTTGCTCGGATTTGAGAAATACAACGATCAAAAAATTCTTGAGAGCATGACCTTTTCGTCAGTGACGTTTCCTAAGCAAGTAAACATTCCACTGCCTGATGGTGCGGCTAGTCATGTTGCGCAATCTTCATTAGTCGCTGCTGAAAGCTCAGTAAAAGTTAATGGAGTAGAATGGCGAACCCGTTGGTTACCTGCAGGCTTTACTGTGAAGCAGCCGACTATGACCCATATGGAATTGTCGAGCGATACCGTTAAATATCAAGTTTATTCTGACGGACTTTCAGCCATTTCAGTTTTTGTCGAAAAACTGGCAGACAAAAAAGTAACCGGTGCCAAGCAAAAAACGGATGGTGTTATGAATGCCTTTAGTTATGCGGGTAAAGGTTTTTTGGTGACGGCGATTGGTAGTGTACCGATGCAAACGGTACAAAAAGTGGCGATGGCAACGGTTAAGGAACAACCATAATGGGGCTTTTACATACTTCAGGCAAAGTAATGAATTGGCGTTCAGGGATTGCCCGAGTGGAGGTGATTCGCCAAAGCACTTGTGGCACATGTCATTCGGCAGATAATTGCGACAGCGGTCAGGTCAGTCGCATGTTAACGCCTTCAAGGGCGATGGTGATCGATGCAGTTTGCCCCAAAGTAGTCAATCAGGGTGATCAGGTAACTTTAACTTTACCCGATGGTATTGTCTTTAAAGGAGTTTTGGTTGTCTACTTGCTGCCATTGTTGCTGGCAGGTGCTTTGCTGTTACTGGGTTTTGTGCTTCAGACTAATGAACTGATCACAGCGTTGCTGGTGCTTGCTGGGCTGGTAAGCGGTTTTTTTATCGCATCAAAGGTATCTTCGCGCTTGGTAGAAAAACCAACAGTCATTGACACATCTTCTGCAGAGCTCCACTGATACAGCTGGGCGATGGTTCGTAGTCGGTAAATAGGGTATATTTGCCGCCTTTCGTGAATTGAACCTTATTGGCGCCCCAGCAGCTGTATGAAAAATATTCGTAACTTTTCCGTTATTGCTCACATTGATCACGGCAAATCAACACTCTCTGACCGTTTGATCCAAACTTGTGGCGGTCTCTCTACCCGTGAAATGAAAGCCCAAGTATTGGACTCCATGGAGCTGGAAAGGGAGCGTGGCATTACCATCAAATCGCAAAGTGTAACGCTTAATTACACCGCAAAGGATGGTGAAGTCTATCAGCTGAACTTTATCGATACTCCCGGCCATGTTGACTTCTCCTATGAAGTTTCTCGCTCATTAAGTGCTTGTGAAGGTGCTTTGCTGATCGTAGATGCCGGGCAGGGCGTAGAAGCGCAAACCGTTGCCAACTGCTACACCGCCATCGAACAAGGTTTGGAAGTCGTTCCGGTACTCAATAAAATCGATTTACCCCAGGCAGACCCAGATCGGGTGTGTCAGGAAATCGAAGATATTGTCGGTATCGAAGCTGATGAAGCTTGTCAGGTGAGTGCTAAAACAGGCATTGGGATCGATGATTTATTGGAAGCGATCGTTCGTGATATTCCACCGCCAGTGGGTGATCCGGATGCACCGCTACAAGCATTGATCATTGACTCATGGTTCGATAACTACTTGGGTGTTGTTTCTCTGATTCGAATTGTTCACGGCAGTTTGAAGAAAGGTGACAAGATTAAAGTGATGTCGACCGGTGAAGTTTTTCAGGCTGATGCGGTGGGTATTTTTACCCCTAAGCGAGAAGAAACTGGCCAGTTAAATTGTGGCGAAGTTGGTTTTATGTGTGCCAGCATTAAAGACATCTATGGTGCACCGGTTGGTGATACGCTAACGCTGGCTAAAAATCCCGCTGAGTCAGCATTGCCAGGATTTAAAAAGTCCCAGCCGCGTGTTTATGCCGGCTTGTTCCCAGTAAATTCTGACGATTATGAATCTTTCAGGGAAGCATTAGCTCGCTTGAGTTTGAACGATGCGTCATTATTCTTTGAACCTGAAAATTCAGATGCGCTTGGTTTTGGTTTCCGTTGTGGTTTCCTTGGCATGTTGCACATGGAGATTATTCAGGAGCGTCTGGAGCGTGAATACGATTTAGATCTGATTACCACTGCACCCACCGTTATTTATCAGGTAGTGCAAAAAAATGGTGACAAGACTTCGGTAGACAATCCTTCTCGTCTGCCAGATCCATCTAAAGTTGAATGTATTGAAGAGCCGATTATTGAGGCGCATATTTTAACGCCACAGGAATACGTCGGAAACGTTATTTCTTTGTGTGTTGATAAGCGTGGCGTGCAAAAGAATATGCAGTATCTGGGCAACCAGGTTCAGCTGACTTATGAAATGCCTTTGAGCGAAGTCGTATTAGACTTCTTTGATCGATTGAAGTCGGTTTCTCGGGGATTTGCATCGTTTGACTATGAATTTGCTCGTTATCAGGAAGCTGACTTAGTTCGTTTAGATATTCTGATTAATAGCGATAAGGTTGATGCATTAGCGGTTATCGTCCACAAAGATATCACCATGCAACGTGGCCGAGCATTAACTGAAAAAATGAAAGAATTGATCCCGCGTCAAATGTTTGATGTTGCGATCCAGGCTGCTATTGGTAGCCATATTATTTCAAGAACTACCGTAAAAGCACTGCGCAAGAATGTGACAGCCAAGTGTTATGGGGGCGACATTTCTCGTAAGAAGAAATTGTTAGCCAAACAGAAGGAAGGTAAAAAACGAATGAAGCAGGTAGGCTCAGTGGAAATCCCTCAAGAGGCATTCCTAGCCGTGCTTCAGGTGGGAGATAAGTAATGCACTTTGATTTTGAGGTTTTGCTATTTATTGCAGTGGCTTTTAGTGGGCTGGTTGCGTTAATAAATTTGCTGATCTTAAAGAAAAAACGAGCTGTAGGTAAAAATGAACCTTTAGTTGTGGAATATTCACGATCGTTTTTTCCGGTGCTATTAATTGTTTTTGTCTTTCGCTCGTTTCTGTTTGAACCGTTTCGAATTCCATCAGGGTCGATGATACCGACCCTGCTGGTGGGTGATTTTATTCTGGTAAATAAATTTGCTTACGGTGTTCGCTTGCCGGTTGTTCAGAGCAAAGTTATTGGTTGGGAAGGGGATACACCACAACGAGGTGATGTAGCGGTGTTCCGTTACCCAGAAGATCCATCTCAAGATTACATCAAACGAGTGATTGGTTTGCCGGGCGATGAAATTCGATATAAAGATGATGTGGTCTATATCAACGATAAATTGATGCCGCAAAAGGTTTTAGGTGATTTCTCGACATTACAAGGTGTTGCGAAAGAGTTGATGACAAAAACCGGTGAAAAAGAGCATGATATCTTGATCTACCAACGCAACCCTGCATCGGGAAGTTGGAAGGTTCCAGAAGGCAATTACTTTGTTTTAGGCGATAACCGAAACAACAGTCGAGATAGCCGCTATTGGGGTTATGTGCCACAAGAAAATCTGGTTGGTAAAGCTCAGTGGATCTGGATGAGTGCTGGCGGCGATAATAGTTGGTTTGAATGGGAAAGAATTGGTACTCGTATTGAATAAATATTGAGTGGCAGTTTTTCGAAATATCAATACGCTTTTGAATGATGACACAATGGGGACTTGGGTATGAAAAATAACAAGCAAAAAGGAATGACCCTGATCGGAATATTGTTCGTGCTGATTATTGCGGGTTTTTTCGCAATGATGATTGTGAAGATAGCACCTCTATACATGAAGCAATTTGCAGTTGCTGACGTAATGGAAACTGTGTCAAATAAAGCCGATATTGGAAAAATGTCTTCCGCTCAAATTAAAGCACTAGTGAGTAAAAACATGTCGATTAACGGCGTGGAAAATTTTGATGGCAGCGTGATTAGCTTCAAACGTAATGGCAGCGTTCGCACAATGCGAGTGAATTACGAAGACCGTACTGGTTTGTTTGGTCGGCTTAACGCTGCTTTGGTTTTTGATCAAGAGGTAACGATCAAATAGTGAAAGAACTTGATAACAGGCTAGGTAGAAAACTGGGGTACACATTTGCAGACCCCAGTTTATTAACCCATGCACTGACCCATCGTAGTTTTAACAGCCGCCATAATGAGCGGCTGGAATTTTTGGGTGACTCAATTCTGGGAGTGGTTATTTCCCAGGAATTGTTCAAACGGTTCCCTAAAGCCAGCGAAGGTCAAATGAGTCGTTTACGTTCCAGCCTAGTTAAGGGAGATACCTTGGCAGAGTTGGCGCGTGATTTTGAGTTAGGCGATTATTTACGTTTGGGCTCGGGCGAATTAAAAAGCGGTGGTTTCCGGCGAGATTCAATTCTGGCCGATGCAGTCGAAGCGATTATTGGTGCAATTTATCTAGATAGCGACTCAGCAGTTGTCGACCGGGTGATTTTAGCTTGGTACCAGCAGCGTATTGATGCATTAGACCCAGATAAAAGCCTTAAAGATCCTAAAACTCGCTTGCAGGAATTTCTCCAAGGAAGAGGTGAAGGATTGCCCGGATATGAATTACTTTCTGTTGAAGGAGATGCCCACAACCAGCAGTTCACTGTTCGGTGCGATGCGGTATCTTTAAAACTAGAAAGTCAGGCTAAAGGCAGTAGCAGGCGCAAAGCTGAACAAGCAGCGGCTGCAGAAATCCTCTCTCGTCTCGGACAGTAATCATGACTCAGTCAGGCTATGTAGCCATTGTTGGTCGCCCTAATGTGGGTAAATCAACCTTAATGAATCGCATTCTTGGGCAGAAATTGTCCATTACATCGCGAAAGCCACAAACCACCCGCCATCAAATCATCGGTATTTGGAGTGAAGGCGAACAACAAGTGGTTTATGTGGATACCCCAGGTTTGCACTCCGAACAGCACCGGGCAATTAATCGGGTAATGAACCAAGCAGCGCGAAGCAGTTTGCATGATGTCGATGCAGTAATCTTTGTGGTCGACGCCCGCCGTTGGACCGAAGAAGATGAGCGTGTATTAGAGCAGCTAGAAACGGTTAATAAGCCGGTTATTCTGCTAGTTAATAAAGTCGACTTGGTGCCGGATAAAGAAGAGCTGTTTCCGCTGTTAGAAAAATTAGCAGCCAAACGAGAGTTTCATGAATTAGTACCTGCTTCAGCCAGAAAAGGCCGAAATACCGAACGGTTGACGGAGCTTGTGGCTGAATTAATGCCGGAAAGTGAATTCCATTTCGATGCAGAACAATTAACCGATCGCCCGGTGAAATTTTTGTTTGCCGAGATGATTCGTGAAAAAGTAATGCGGATTACCGGTCAAGAACTCCCCTACTCTTCAGCAGTTGAAATTGAAGCTTGGGATGAATCTGAGCCAGGACTGATTCGAATTGCTGCGGCATTGCTGGTAGAAAGGACAGGCCAAAAAGCCATTTTGATCGGCCACAAGGGCAATTTGTTAAAAGAAATTGGTACCCAGGCGCGATTGGATATGGAAAAGCTGATGGGATGTAAAGTATTCCTGCAGTTATGGGTCAAGGTAAAAAGCAACTGGTGTGATGATGAAAGAGCATTGCGCAGCTTGGGTTACCGGGAGAATGAATGACCGCCGGAGACCGGGGTTATTTAATTCATAAAAGACCATTAACCGGTCGGAAGTATGTCGGAGAGTTTTTCCTGGCATCTTCCGGTCGGTGTTCCATCGTCCTTTCGCAATCTCGCCAGCAGCCAATTCCTCAAAGCTTTACCCCGTTGTGGGTTCAGTATTCCGGTAAGAGTAATCTCAAACGTAGTGGTGGAATTGAAGCTTACGCGCCGTCATTTGCATTGAAAAACCGAGCGTTAATTTGCGGCTTTTATCTTAACGAGCTGCTGCTTAAATTAATGCTGGATCAAGATCCCGCCACACAATTATTTTCTACTTATGAATCCACTCTACAACAGTTAGCGGATGGCCGAACATTGGCTAGACCATTGCGCGCTTTTGAATTGGCTTTATTAGAACAGTTAGGGCATTCGTTATCGGCTGATGGGCTAGATGGCAGCGGACAGGCAATTGAGCCACAGTTACAATACCGCTGGCGAGAAAAACATGGACTCACGAGCGATTTCAAAGGAAGTTTCTCCGGGCAAATGATTCTGGAAACTTTGCAACAGCAATGGAGTTGTCCAGAACATCTAAAGCAAGCCAGAATTTTAATGCAGCAAATGCTCAATACTCTGTTAAATGGGCGCGTACTGCATTCCAGAAAACTATTGAATCATCAGGTGTAAAAGGCTATGACACGTAAATACCAGCCAATCCTTCTTGGGGTTAATATCGATCATGTAGCGACTTTAAGACAAGCCCGGGGCGTTAGTTACCCTGAGCCGGTGCATGCTGCTTTACAGGCAGAGCAGTCTGGCGCTGATGGTATTACGATTCATCTGCGTGAAGATCGCCGTCATATTCAGGATCGAGATGTATACCTGATTAAAGATGTTTTAAAAACGCGCCTGAATTTCGAAATGGCTGTCACTGAAGAAATGCTCGGTATTGCCAAAAACCTTAAGCCAAACTTTTGTTGCCTAGTGCCAGAAAAGCGTGAAGAACTGACAACTGAAGGTGGTCTGGATATTGTCGGGCAGTTAGATAAAATCACCGATGCTTGCACTCGTTTAGCTGCGGACAACATCCAAGTTTCATTGTTTATAGACCCGGATGCTGAACAAATTAAAGCGTCAGTGGCCGCCGGTGCGCCGATTATTGAATTGCATACTGGCCGTTATGCGGATGCTGAAAATGAAGCCGAAATGGAGCTTGAGCTGCAACGAATTATTGATGCAGCAGAACTGGCAGATAGTTTAGGGCTCCAGGTAAATGCTGGCCATGGCTTGAATTACCAAAATGTTGGTGCCATTGCAGCCATTCCTCAGTTGGTTGAATTGAATATTGGCCATTCCATTATTGCCCGTGCAGTAATGACCGGTTTGGATGAATCCGTTCGAGAAATTAAACGTTTAATGGTTGAGGCGCGCGGTTAAATGATTGTAGGTCTGGGTTCGGATTTGGTTGTTATCGACCGGATTGAGCGTGCGTTAAACCGTTTTGGCGAAAAATTTGCCCGGCGTATTCTTACCGATTCAGAAATGCAATCTTGGCAGGCCGGCGGCAAAACTGCCGCTTGGCTTGCCAAGCGCTTTGCTGCTAAAGAAGCAGCATTAAAAGCTTTAGGAACCGGTTTGACGCAAGGCATTAATTGGCACCAAATACAAACCAGTCATAATGCTGTGGGTGCGCCACTCATTGAATTTTTCGATGTTGCAGCAAAAAAGCTAAAGTCACTCGGTGCAGAAACGGCCTGGCTGACCTTAACTGATGAACAAAATATGGCGATGGCAGTGGTCATTTTAGAAGGCAGTCATAAATAAATCGTTGTCATTTTTGTACCCGCCCTTGCGACCACTACGCCAGAAAATCCATTACTAATATCTAGATGTATTGGGTTGCTGCATCTCTTAATCGAGCAATCTCAATTAATATTCCTGGAATCAAAGCTTCTAGTTCAGGCTCGACCTGCTTAAGTTGCAATTCGGTTTCATTAATTAATTGCTTAAGTGCGATTGCTCCAGAATAGGCGCAAGCACCATGAAATCGGTGGACTGATTCAAGAAAAGTTTTCGAATTTTTATCTTGTAGATAATTATCAATAGCTGGCTCTAATTCATCAGTTGCCTGAAGCAACATTTTTAGCATGTCTCTAGCAAGACCTTCGTTATTTCCGGTTAATTTTAAGCTTTGCTTCCAATCGAGTACGGGTGATTTTTCCAATAGGTTTTCGCTGACCGGCATTTCTACTATTGGCGTATCGCAGTGATAGTTGCACCATTTTTCTAATAACTGGTGCATTTGAAATTCTTCCAAAGGCTTGGCTAGAAAATCATCCATGCCGCATTCTAATAACCGTTGGCGCTCACCTGTAGTGGCGTGGGCAGTTAAAGCAATTACTGGCGTGCCTTGCATACCCGCCAATTGCCTTAAATGTTTCAGTGTTTCAATGCCATCCATTACCGGCATTTGAATATCCATAAACACTAAATCAAATGACTGATCTCTTGCAGCTAATAAAGCTTGTTCGCCGCTAATCGCGGTAGTGACCTTAACGCCGGACTGTTGCAATAAAGTTGAAAGTAACAATAAATTAGCATCGTTATCATCAACCGCCAATATTTTAGGGTGATAGCCGGCGGTTGTTGGCTGACTTTCTATTTGTTTGGCAGGTGGGGCTTTACTGAAATTGTTCTCCAAGTATTGCTTGAGTTTGCTCTTACTTGCAGGCTTGGCTAAGAAATAACAATTTGGCAAGGATTTAGCTAGTTGCTCGCCTTTTTGCTGTTCTATATTACCTAGCAGTAATATTTTGCCGCCCATCGATTGTAAAATTTCATTGAGAGATCGAGCATGCTCGGCTATAGCAGAGTCCTGATAATCTTGGTAACTATTAAAACCAAGAATAATCCAGTCGACTTGTTTGCGATCATCGAGCCTTAATTCTATCGAGTCGAGGCTGCTAAAATTTCGGGTTTGCGCGCAGCAGGTATCGACTAAATGGCCTAAAGCCATTCTGGATTGTTCTTTTTTATCCCAATACCAGGTTTCCATAGCAAGTTTTTCTTCAGCTTGCGGCTGTTTAACTGGTTCGGCTTTAAAGGTAAACCAAAAGGTTGAACCCTGATCTTGGCGGCTTTCAACATCCATTGTGCCGCCCATTTGTTGTACCAGTCTTTGAGATATCACCAGACCTAGCCCGGTGCCGCCAAATTCACGACTGGTGCTGGCATCTGCTTGAGTAAAAGCCTGGAAAATTCGATTCCTGACTGCATCTGACATACCGACACCAGTATCACTAACGCTGATTCGAATCGTTAATTGTTCTTTTTCTTCGTGCTCCAGCATTACCCGGATCATCACATAGCCCTGCGGGGTAAATTTAATTGCGTTATTAATCAAATTTGTCAAGATTTGCTGGATCCGCAAAGGATCGGCCCGAATATACTCAGGAACATCTTTGTAAAATACTGGAATCAGTTCGAGTGATTTTTCTTTGGCTTGAGGTGCCAGCAATAAAACAGTTTGCTCAAGACTGTCCCGTAAGTTGGTAAATATCTGATCAAGCGACATTTTTCCAGCTTCTATCTTAGAAAAATCGAGTATGTCGTTGACTATTTTCAACAAATTCTTCGATGATTTGCGAATAGTGAGTAAATATTCTTTTTGCTGTTCGGTTAAGGGAGTTTTTAGCAATAGATTGGTAAAACCGAGCACGCCATTCATTGGGGTTCTGATTTCATGGCTCATATTTGCCAGAAATTCAGACTTTACTTGGCTGGCTTGCAATGCTTGTTTTCGCGCAAGATCCAGTTCAATATTTTGAATTTCGATCGTTTCCAGTGTTTGCCGTAAGTCAGAAGTTGCTTGGTCTACATTGTTTTGCATTTCATCGCGGGCGCTTTCTAAAAACTTTGCCAAAGTATTGATGCCACTTTCGAGCTGATAAAGCTCGCCGCCTGAATTTGAATTGAGCCGAATATCCAGTTTTCCGCGACGTAAGCTAGAAAGTGCCTGCAATACAGCGCTGATTGGGCGGTTAATATCGTTGCCCATTTTGATTGAAAATAACAAGGTGATAGTTAAACCGCCTATTAATAGCAATAGACTGGATAGCAAAGTTTGATATTGGCGCAAGTGCGTTTCAGTTTTACTGACTTCTACGCAACTCCAGCCAAGTAATTTTTGGTTGCTATTTAGATTGCGCTTTGAGCTGGCAAAATAGTCATCAACAAATAAGCTGCGGCTGAATATGGGGGTCAGAAATTCACTAAAATCCTTGTGCTCAAATTGTTGAAGGCCAGTTCCTTGGATATTATTAACGGTTTGGTTGCAGCTATTTAAACTGCCAGTCTGAGCGAGCAGCTTTTTGTCCGAGTCAAAGATGGCAACTGATTGTATTTCTTTATTTGTTAGAGCACGGCTAAGTTGTGCATCTAACGCATTGGTATTGCCAGCAAATATTCCGTATTCACTTGAAGCTGCAAGATGGCTGGAGAGTGAAACGCCTTTTTCAATTAACCGGTTTTGTAGATGGCTGATTAACTCGGAAGTGAAATAAGTTGTCAGAGAGATTGCAACTAATAGCGTTGGCATAAGTGCCAGTGCGAGCAAACGCTTTTTGATCGACCAATGTTTCATATTTTGCTCTTTAACAAGGCTGGAAGTTATGCCTTATTACAAATATTTTTATTTTGTATCCATGTTGTAAATTAACGATCCATGTTAACTAGCGATGTTCACTACCGATATATACAGGTTGGTTATTTGCTTGATGAATTCATTATTGATGCAGCTGTTGCATCAATAATTTGATGGTTGGTAGCGTTATTCCTAAAGATTTGGCAGCGTTCTGGTTAATCGATAGATCAAATAACCAAGGGTGTTGCTTGCCTGCAATATTTTCTTCTAGCCAAAGTTTTTCCAGTAATTCATGCGCCATGAATGCGTATTGTTGCGGCGTGCTGTATAAGCCTGCTAAAGCACCTGCCGCTACATATGCAGGAGAAAAAGCGATGCTGGGTACTCTGGCGCGAAATGTAGATAAAAGCATTGGCTGAATGTTGTTAGGTGCAATTATTTTGGGTTCTGGCAGTAAAATAACCGCATCAGCTCGTTTTAGTAGACGCTCAAGAATTCGCAATGGCATTTTGTTACCAGAAACTGTTGCGCCAATTAATGAATAGCCGTTACTGCGGGCAATATTTTTCAAGTTTGCTAAACGCTGCTGAGGTGGCGGAACTAGTGCAATCAGATTTTTGCTGTTGGGTATTATTGCTCGGGTGAGCTTCAGGTAGCGCTCAAATGGTTGGTCAGCAAGTACTATCGGCAGTGTTTTATGCCAGCTTGTGCCAAGCAGCGCCTTGTTGTTAACCATTAGAGCAATAGTCTTTTTATGGTCAAAACCTCGAGTTTGTGCGAGGCATTCTATTCCCAGGCAAACCAGCCAGTCGCCAGGATTTAAGAAAAGCTTTTTATCACTACTGAAAAGATGAAGTTGGCTGGAAAAATTACCACTATTACTGGCGAGCTGTTCTGCAAATGACTGATAGAACTTATGGATTGCAGGGCTGTGTGAATCGCCAGCGACAATAATTTTTTCTCTGGCAGCCAGTTGCTGTGAGAAAAAAGCGCTTAACAGTAACAGTGAAACTGCTCTGATGATCTTGAAAGTAGGTGATAAAATCAAAGGGATATCTATAGTTGTTTTTGTAATATGCTGGTTATGCATTCTAACAGTGCATTCCTTGGAACCTCAATAACTTCTGAAGGTCTTTAGCTAGTTGAATTGATAGATTGTTTAATAAATGAAAGGTCGACATCATTTCATGGTTGCTGTTTACCCGCGCTAACCCTATTAGTGCAACCGATAGCGAGGTTGAAGTCATTGTCAATCTGCAACAAATGATATGATGTACTGCCAAAAAGAGGTTCTGAGTAGAAAATGCGCTATCCAACAATAGCTGACCTAGTAGGAAATACGCCTCTGGTCGAGCTGACAAGAATCCTGAATGATAAATCTCGCAATAATAGAATTCTCGCCAAGCTAGAGGGCAATAACCCAGCTGGCTCGGTTAAAGACAGGCCTGCATTGAATATGATTGTGCAGGCTGAATTACGAGGCGAAATTCAAGCTGGCGATACTTTAATCGAAGCTACCAGCGGTAATACCGGTATTGCGCTTGCGATGGCTGCTTCGGTTAAAGGTTATAAATTGCGGCTAATTATGCCGGAAAATAGTACCCAAGAACGTAAAGATGCCATGCAGGCTTATGGCGCCGAATTAATCGGCGTTACTAAAGCGCAAGGAATGGAAGGTGCGCGAGATTTAGCTTTGGAAATGCAGCAGCGGGGTGAAGGTAAAGTACTTAATCAGTTTGCTAACCCTGATAACCCGAATGCGCATTACTTAACTACTGGGCCAGAAATTTGGCAACAAACCGACGGTGAAGTGAGCCACTTTGTTTCAGCTATGGGCACCACTGGAACTATTATGGGCGTGTCGCGCTATCTTAAAGAGCAAAATGAATCAGTCAGAATTGTGGGTGTTCAACCAGATGAAACCTCATCAATTCCCGGTATTCGCCGTTGGCCGAAAGCTTATTTACCAGAAATTTTTGAAGCGGTACGGGTTGATCAAACTATCGATGTTAATCAGGCCGAGTCAGAAGAAATGACCCGAAAACTATCTCGGGTTGAAGGATTATGTGCCGGCATTTCGTCTGGCGGAGCGCTTGCTGCAGCGTTGAAACTGGAACAGACCATAGAAAACGCCACAATTGTGGTGATTATTTGTGATCGGGGTGATCGTTACCTGTCCAGTGGTGTTTTTAGTCAGTCATAGTTTTTGGAGAAATCCCTTGGTTCGAATGGTTACTGGTGGGCGTAAACAACCGCCATTGCGACAAAATAATCAAAAGTTAACCTTAAAGGTTGATCGGTTAAGTCATGATGGTAGAGGGGTTGCCCATAATGATGGCAAGATTGTTTTTATTTCTGGTGCTTTGGCGGGAGAAATGGTTGAGTGCAGAATTGAAAAACAGTTATCTAAACAAGATCATGCCAGTTTATTAAAAGTGATCGAAGCCAGTCCACAGCGTATTGAACCATTTTGTAAGTATTTTGATAAATGTGGTGGTTGTAGCATGCAAATGTTGCAGCTAGAACAGCAAATCAGCCACAAGCAACAAATATTAGCGGAACAGCTAGCGCATTTTGCTGAATGTGAAGTTCAAAGCTGGCAGCCGCCGTTATTTTCTAATATTGAAAATACCGGTGAACAGGGTTATCGATATCGAGCCCGATTGCATGTTAATTACACTAAAGGTTTGGTTCAGGTCGGATTTTTACATGCATCCAGTCACAAAATAGTCGAGTTAAACGACGGCTGTCCGGTGCTAGTAAAACAATTGCGAGCCATTTTACCTTTGCTTCAACCGCTGTTGGCTGAAATTGCCAGTGGTTTTCGTGCCGATGAAATACAGCTTACTTATTCTGAGCAGAAAATTTCATTAGGTCTGGTGGGTGTAAAGCGGCAAAAGAAACCAGCTAAAAAAGTTATTTCTCATTTGCAGCAATGGGCTGAAATGCACCAAGTTTCGGTTTATTACCAGCTGCCAGATAACCCAATAGAAATGGTTTATGGAGATGAGTTTTTAATCTATCAAATCATGCCGGATCTGAAGTTAAAATTCTCACCATCTGATTTTACTCAAGTTAATCCCCAAATGAACCGGGCAATGATCAACCAAGCCCTGCAATGGATTGATATTCAACCGGCTAAACAATATTTAGATTTATTTTGTGGTTTAGGTAACTTCACTTTAGCTATGGCTAAATCAGGGGCTAATGTTACTGGCTTTGAGGTTGGGCAGGACATGGTTTTACGTGCCATGGATAATGCAAAACTGAATGGTTTGGAAAATGTAAACTTTATTAAGGCAGATCTGTTTAAGTCGATTGATCCAAAATGGCAAAAGCAACGCTTTGAAGCTATTTTGCTCGATCCGCCGCGCGCAGGCGCAGAGACAGTTTGTCGCTGGTTGGCCAATCAAAAACTAACCCATAAAATTCTTTATGTGTCCTGCAATCCGTCAACTCTAGCTAGAGACGCCGGGATTTTATGTCAGGGTGGCTTTTCTGTATCCCGGGCGGGTGTGATGGATATGTTTCCTCATACTTCCCACGTGGAATCCATGATCCTTTTTGAGCGTTAATTTATGGTCAAAGTGAGAGACGACCTGCCGCTAACTTCTGAGCGGCAAATTGATTTAAATGTCTGGTTAGAGCCCATTATGTCTGGTCGACAAGATGCTGCTGCCGAGCGATTAATTCGAGATGCGCTGGAATTGGCAAGGGTAACCGGACGAGGCGTTCCCAGTTTAAGTGGTAGTGATTGCCTCGATGCAGGCATGTCGGTCGCCGAAATTCTTAATTCAATGGGAATGGATCATCAGTCAGTTGCTGCAGGTTTAATTTTTCACTGTGTCGAAGAAGGTGGATTGTCACTTGAGGATGTAGAAGATTCTCTCGGTCGTCGAATTGCCTCTCTGGTGAGAGGTGTGATTCAAATGGATTCTATGGGCGAATTAGTTCGCCATGAAGACCAAGATCATCAACGACATAGAGTTCGTGTTGAGCATGTCAGAAAAATGTTGCTGGCAATGGTTCAAGACGTTCGGGTGGTTTTAATTAAGTTGGCCGAACGGCTGTGTTATTTGCGTGCAGTAAAGCATCAAAATGAACATGAACGAAAAACAACCGCTCGTGAAGTAAAAGAATTATATGCGCCTTTGGCAAATCGCTTAGGTGTTGGCCAGATGAAATGGGAAATGGAAGATTTGTCATTTCGTTATCTGGAAACGGATGAATATAAAAGAATTGCCAAGCTGTTGGATCAGCGACGGGTTGACCGTGAGCAATATATTAAGCATATGATCGAGCTGCTCGAGCAAAAAATGCAGCCGATGAAAATTGAATTCGAAGTGATGGGGCGGATTAAGCATATCTTCAGTATTTGGAAGAAAATGCAGCGTAAGCAATCTGGCTTTGAAGATATTTATGATGTGCGTGCTGTGCGCATTCTGGTGCCGGAAATTGAAGATTGTTATTTAGCATTGGGGATGGTTCACGCTGATTGGAATCATATTCCAGAAGAGTTTGATGATTATGTGGCTACGCCGAAACCTAATGGTTATCGCTCAATTCACACTGCGATTAATGGTCCGGAAGGTCGTGTGGTTGAAGTGCAAATTCGTACTTTTGCCATGCACCAAGAATCGGAGTTAGGTGTTGCTGCGCACTGGCGGTACAAGGAAGGTAGTCGTTTCCGTGGTGAAAGTGCTTACGAAGCAAAAATTGCTTGGTTAAGGCAGCTACT
The DNA here is from genome assembly GCF_003097315.1 of Pelagibaculum spongiae. Classification (NCBI taxonomy): domain Bacteria; kingdom Pseudomonadati; phylum Pseudomonadota; class Gammaproteobacteria; order Oceanospirillales; genus Pelagibaculum; species Pelagibaculum spongiae. The sequence continues at coordinate 50,560 of NZ_QDDL01000011.1, read as the reverse complement.
GGATTGGCAAGCTGAGCTGGGTAAAGAAAGTGAGCAGCTTGAAAAAATTCGTAATGAAGTTTTTGCAGATCGAGTTTATGTATTTACACCTAACGGCGATATTATCGATTTGCCTGCGGGCAGCACTCCACTCGACTTTGCTTATCATGTTCATACTGAATTAGGCCACCACTGCAAAGGCGCCAAAGTTAATGGCCAAATAGTGCCGTTAAATTATCAGCTACAAACTTCTGACCGTATCGACATTATGCGATCCAAACAACCAGTATTAAGTCGTGACTGGTTGCGGGCTGATAGTGGGTATTTATGTAGTTCACGGGCTAGAGCAAAAGTTCACCATTGGTTTAAGCAGCAAGATAAAGATATCTATATCGCTGATGGTCGAACGCAATTAAATAAATCCTTGCAGCAGCAAGGATTAGATAGTTGTGATATGGAGCGGTTATCACTCCGTTTTAATTACCACACCATAGATGACATGTTTGCAGGTATTGGTGCTGGCGATCTGAAAATTGGTAAAGTGCTAAATGCTGCCCAAGATATGGTGGTAATTGAGCACGCACCTGAACCGTTGCCGCTTAAAAAACCTTCGGTTAATAAAGGCAAGGGGGAAGTTTATGTTGAAGGCGCAGATAATCTTTTAACCAAGTTAGCGCAATGTTGTAAACCGGTTATTGGCGATCCAATTGTTGGCTTTATCACTCAAGGGCGGGGCATTACAATTCACCGCCGAAGCTGTTCCAATTTAACCAGCGTATTTGAATCTGAAACAGAGCGTTTGGTTGAGGTGGGTTGGACAGAAGAGCAGAAAAATGTGCTTTATCCTGTCGATCTAATTATTCTTGCTGATGACCGATCGGGGCTATTGGCTGAGATTATGCTGATGTTTGTTGAAGATAAAATCAATGTAACAGCAGTGAATACAACCAGTAATCGTCGTCAGGCTGAAGCGCGAATGATAATTACCATTGAAATTCGTAACGGTGAAATTCTTCAGCGGATAATTAATCGCTTACAAGCTCACCCAGCTCTAATTAGTGTTTCCCGTAGAGGTAAGCATTAATGGCAGATCTTAATGATTTACGGATGCTCATGGAGCGATTGCGCGGGCCGGATGGTTGCCCGTGGGATGCTAAGCAAACTTGGAATAGTTTAACGCGACATACTATTGAAGAGGCCTATGAAGTGGCGCAAGCCGCAGAAGATGGTGACGCGGAGCACTTAAAAGAAGAATTAGGGGACTTGCTGTTGCAGGTTTTATTTTATTCCAGCATTGCCCAGCAACAGAATCTATTTACCCTAGATGACGTAATGACCGGTTTAAGTGAAAAGCTGATTCGGCGCCATCCGCATGTTTTTGCAAATGCCGTTGCTAAAGATGCAGATTCGGTGAGTGTTTTGTGGGATCAAATTAAACATCAAGAAAAAAACCAACCTGATCAATCATCTTTATTAGATGATTTGCCAATAAACTTACCAGGCATGTCACTGGCGGCAAAAATTCAAAAAAGAGTCTCTCGGGTAGGCTTTGATTGGAAAAATACATCTCAAGTAATTGATAAGTTAGATGAAGAAGTGTCTGAGTTCAAAGCGGCGTATTCTGAGTCAGACCAAAGTGCAATTGCTGAAGAATATGGCGATTTGTTATTTACTATGGTGAATTTGGCCAGACATTTGAAAGTTGATTCTGAACAGCAGATGCGCTTTGCCAATAAGAAGTTTGTGCAAAGGTTTCAGATGTTGGAAGGTATGCTCCAACAAGCGGGAATTGCAGTAGAAAATGCCACGCAACAAGAAATGGATTTTTACTGGGAAGCATCTAAAAGGTTTGAAATTGATAATTCTAATTCTGATGAATGATAGTAACATTTGACAGCTGGCTGATGTCAGGCATCATAGCGGTTTTTTTGCTTGGCTATTTCATGACAGCAAGTAGCAACAAGCCAATGGAGGCAATATGAGAGCGATTCTACTAGGTCCCCCCGGAGCGGGTAAGGGCACCCAGGCGCAGTTTGTTAAGGAGCGCTATTCCATCCCTCAGATTTCTACCGGCGATATGCTTCGTGCGGCAGTTAAAGCTGGCACCCCTTTAGGGGTGGAAGCAAAGAAAGTAATGGATGCGGGACAGCTGGTTTCCGATGACATTATTATTGGTCTGGTAAAAGAAAGAATTGCCGAGCCTGACTGTAAAAATGGTTTTTTGTTTGATGGTTTTCCAAGAACATTACCTCAGGCAGCAGCTTTAAAAGCCTCAGGCGTTGTGATTGATGCAGTAATTGAAATTGCTGTAGCAGACGAAGAAATTGTTAAGCGCATGAGCGGTCGCCGTATTCATGAGGCTTCAGGTCGTTCTTATCACGTAATTTATAATCCACCTAAGCAAGAAGGATTGGATGATGAAACAGGTGATGTATTAATTCAGCGTGTTGATGATGCTGAAGAAACAGTAAGAAGTCGTCTTGATGTTTATCACCAACAAACAAGCCCGTTGGTTGAATATTATTCAAAAGATTCTGGCGATTCGACAGCTTATGTACGCGTGGAAGGTGTTGGTGAAGTAAATGAAATCCGTGACCGTATCTTTGGCGCGTTAAGCTAAATAGCAATTTAGCTGATTGAAATAAGACAGGGGTCATTCGTGGCTCCTGTTTTTTTTGTTTTGAAAATACGGTGTAGCATGCTCTAAATTCTATTGAATCATAGTGAATTCAGTAAAATCTGGTGCTAATTTGAAATAGAGCATCAAAATAAATTGAAACTTTTAGATGTTTCGTCTTTGATTACTCATCAATGGTAGGTAATTGATCATGGTTTTAGATCAACATGATTATGTAATTTTACTTTCTTGGGCTGATGACAGAAATTTGATCTGAAGTTTCACGATTTGATCTTACTCTGAAATTAGAAATTGCATGGGCTGAAATTTATAAGGAGATCAAAGCATTCCAATTTTGAAAGTTGGAAGGATTATTAGAAAGATGCTCTGAAAATGAGTTTTGTCAAAAAAAATTACTAGTGTATATTTCAAATGATTAAATCATTTGCTGCAGTATGGTCGCATTTGTGATTTTTCTGTGTTTAAATATTTATAGGAAATTCGAGTCTCCGGAGAAAGCCTGATGCCAAGAGTGAAAAAAACTATTGCAAAGAAAGCAGCTACTCGCGCTTCTTCTGCACCCAAGAGTGACAAAATGAATAAGCAGTTAGAAGCCGCGCGCGATAAATGGCACGTAGCAGTTAAAAAAGCTAAAGACGTTGAAGATAAATATAAATCTCAACTGAAAGAAGCTAAAGATGCATTGAAAGCTTTAAAAGCTGATCAAAAAGTTGAAATTGAAGCGGCTATTGCAGCAGCAGAAACTCAAGCAGTAGCTAAGTTTCTGGCTGATGCTCAGAGCCAATTAGGCACAGCAGCTAAACCAGCTAAGCGTCGCGGACGTCCAGCTAAGGCCGCAGCGGATAAAGCAGCACCTAAGGCAGAGCCTAAGCGTCGCGGTCGTCCACCTAAGGCCGCAGCTGATAAAGCAGCACCTAAGGCAGAGCCTAAGCGTCGCGGTCGTCCACCTAAGGCAGCAGCTGATAAAGCAGCAACTAAGGCGGAGCCTAAGCGTCGCGGTCGTCCACCTAAAGCAGCAGCTGATAAAGCAGTAGCAGAAGCACCTAAGCGTCGCGGTCGTCCACCTAAGGCCGCAGCTGACAAAGCAGCACCTAAGGCAGAGCCTAAGCGTCGCGGTCGTCCAGCTAAGGCCGCAGCTGATAAAGCAGCACCTAAGGCAGAGCCTAAGCGTCGCGGTCGTCCACCTAAGGCAGCAGCTGATAAAGCAGCACCTAAGGCAGAACCTAAGCGTCGCGGTCGTCCAGCTAAAGCCGCAGCTGATAAAGCCGCTGTTAAAGCAGAGCCTAAGCGTCGCGGTCGTCCAGCTAAAGCCGCAGCAGATAAAGCAGCACCTAAAGCAGAGCCTAAGCGTCGCGGTCGTCCACCTAAGGCAGCAGCTGATAAAGCAGCACCTAAGGCAGCACCTAAGCGTCGCGGTCGTCCACCAAAGGCTGCTAAGCCTGAAGTGAAAAGCGAGCCAGCAGCGCCCGTACAAGGTGAATTGACAGAATAATTCTGTAATTTTACTTTATAGCCGCCGTCCTTATTGAGGGCGGCGGCTTTTTTATGTGGTTAATAAAAATGACAGTTTCTAAATTAGTTAATGGGCCTATTCTGGCGCTTGAGTGTTGTACCGATGCTTGTTCTGTAGCATTGCAGGTTGATGGGAAAATATATTCCCGGTTTCAGGTTGTGCCGCGATCACATTCAAAAGTAATGTTGGAAATGGTTGATCAAGTTATTGCTGAAGCAGCAATTGATAAAAAGGATTTAAAGGCTTTAGCGGTTACGGCGGGCCCCGGAGCATTTACCGGTGTTCGATTGGGTGTCTCTTTTGCTCAAGGTATTGCATTTGGGTTGGATATTCCTGTTTATGCGGTAAATACTTTGGATGTTATTGCTCAAGGTGCTTATGTAGAAAATCCACAAGTAAAAAGTATTTTATCTGTTTTAGATGCTCGAATGGGTGAAGTGTACTTAGCGGGTTATCAAATTCAGAATGGGCAATTGCAGCTTGAAGTGCAATCTGGAGTATTCAAGCCTGAAGCGTTACCTAATTTAGACGTTGTCTCGCAGGCGCTGGTCTGCGGCACTGGCTGGAATGTATGTAAGCAGGCGTTACCGAAGGATGTGACTTCTGAAACAGAAAATCGTTTGCCTTCAGCTGTCGATATTTTCCCGCTGTTGGACAATACTCAGCCGATGTCAGCCGCTGATTTATTGCCAGTATATTTACGCAACGAGGTGACCTGGAAAAAATTAGACCAGCAGTAATGCAAAAGTAGAATTTACGTTTCCAGTTACAACTAATGGCAATTTAAAACTATTTCTAGTTTTGTGTCTGGTTTAACTTTACTTTCTCCTGTTTTTTTGTACAGTAAAAAAGATTTTTTAGGTAAGCGACAACCGGGAGTTATCGTTATGGCTGTAATTGTTCGCTATATCGTCGAAAGAAATGGTGTAGAGATGAAGGCTTTCAGCAGCAAAAAAGAAGCAGATGCTTATGATCGTCAGCTGGAAATTGCTGAGAAGTTCTCAGAATTCCTTGATCAATCAGGTTTAGAGTTAAATGAAGATCTGCAAGAAGAGTTAGGTATGTACCTAGCGGAGCATGCAGAGCAGGCTGTGGCCATACTTAAAGGCCAGAAAGAGAAAAAGCCTGCGTCGGCACCTAAGCCAGCAAAATTGGTAAAGAGTGCATAATCGTTGGTTGATTGGAAAAGCCGTAGCAATATCGCTGCGGCTTTTTTATGTCTTTTGCTTAATTAGGCATACAATCAATTTAAGCGAGTTATAGAAAATAATGATGACAGATCATTCAATATGACGACAAGAAAAAAATATCCAATCATAAATGCTAAAAATGTTGGTTCTCGTGAACAAGCATCAGCAGACATCGCCTGTAATTTCCAATCCAACACTCCTGTTGTATCGTCAAGCAACCCTCTTGCTGAAATACTGCTGGGTAGCGCTGGGCAGATAAATTTGTGTCGGCAATTGCTTGAAGATTTTACCCATCAAAAGCATCAAGGTGATGCTAGGAATTCAAATGTCGATTTTCATGCCACGTGTGAAGTGGAATGTGAAGGTTATCAATTAAATCTAAAATGTCACTATCAAAACGTAGATGACATCTATTTCATTTGGTTTAATATTGAGAAAAACCAACTGTTTTCCGAACACAATGGTTGGTTTAAAAAGGTTTCTGTCACCGATTTAGCTAAATACTCCGCCATGCTGCTAACGTTGTTAAAACAAGTTGCCGGTTGTGATTCGATTCTTTTCGATTATGTTTCCGGTTTAGTGGTTGAATCTTCTGATTTGAATAATGACAATTGCTCATTGCCAGGGTTATCAATTGTTAATCTAAAATCAGGCGCAGATATCCAACATGATTATCAACAATTGCTGGCACTAGCAACTCAAGTGATTAAAGATAAGCCCTGCCTGCTACTGCAAAAAATAGAATCTCGTTACTTGTTGGTAAGTTGGTTAAAAGATAGTGCAAAACAGTTGCCTGAAATTGCAGTGGCAGCAATTCAACAACAGTTGGCTTTGATTGTTAGCCAAACATTGCTTTCAATTGATATCTCTCATGTGGCTAAATCTGAAAAATCGCTCAATGTAGTTACGAGCCCAGAAATCTATAAAGAGACTTTTACTAAAGCGCAGTCCGCTTTGTTGCTAATGGATCAGAATGGACGGCTGCTTGAAGTGAATTCTGCTGCCGCAGCGGTTTTTCAACATTCGATTAATCAAATGGTTGGTAGTTTTTTTCAAAGTTACGTGAAGTTGTCTGATTGGCAGCGAGGCTTGAAAAGCTTTTATCAGTTGTTGGCGGGTAAACGTGAACGGCTTATAGCACGAAAAAGACTGGTTGGGCCTCAGGGTGAATTAATCTGGTGTGATTTAAAGCTATCAACTGTTATGTCAAAAGGGATTATTCTTGTTGAGATAAATGATATTTCACGAATATTGGCCCAGCAAGAACAGTTGCACTCAAGAAATATTCAATTAGCTCAAGATAACCAGCTATTGCAAGTACGCTCAGAAACCGATGAGTTAACTGGCCTACATAATCGTCGAGCGCTAGTAATGCGTTTAGCACAAGATCTTGAACGAACTATTCGTAATCAGCATTTTGTCTCAGTTGTCATGTTAGATGTCGATCATTTTAAAAGTTATAACGATCAATTTGGACATTTAGCGGGGGATCAAGTTTTAAAAATCATTGGTGAAATTTTAAGAGGCTGTGTCAGAACTATTGATATGGCAGCACGCTATGGCGGTGAAGAATTTACGCTAGTTTTACCTGAAACAGATATTGAAGGTGCGATGAGTCTAGCGGAGCGTTGCCGGGCTTCTATTGAGGCTTTTATTTGGCCGATGCGTGATATTACAGTGAGCTTGGGTGTGGTTTCTTGTCAGCCTAAAGAAAATGAAGTGGTGAGTAGTGCTAAATTATTATCGGTTGCAGATAAGGCGCTATATCAAGCCAAGCACAGTGGTAGGAATAAAATTGTGCAAGGGAGTTGGGATTCCCCTGCACAGGTCAATCAAGCGAGCTAATCTTTTGCTAGTAACTCTTTTAATGTCTCGAAATAAATTTGATCGAGTAATATAAGGTCATCGCAAGAGACGCATTCATTCAGTTTATGGATAGTTTTATTACAAGGCCCTAATTCAACAACTTGAGCACCTGTCGGTGCAATAAATCGCCCATCTGAAGTACCGCCAGAAGTCGATAGTTCGGTATCCAATCCAGTAACCAGTTTGATCGCCGATACGGCAGCGTTTACTAAGCCACCTCGATTAGTAATGAAAGGTTGGCCAGATAAGGTCCAGATAATTTCATAATCCAACTGGTGTTGTTGAAATAAAGTTTCAACTCGCTGTTTTAATTGCTCGGCTGTGACTTCAGTAGAAAAACGAAAGTTAAATAACAGCTCCAGTGTTCCAGGAATCACATTGGTAGCACCGGTGCCGCCATTGATATTCGAAATCTGAAAACTAGTCGCCGGGAAAAATTCATTTCCCTGATCCCATTCAGTTTTAGCTAATTCATCAAGTGCCTGCATTGCTGCATGGATAGGGTTTTTTGCCAGTTGCGGATAAGCAACATGCCCTTGAATCCCATTAATGATTAGCTTGGCATTTAGTGAACCGCGGCGACCATTTTTAACTGTATCGCCGACTTTTTCTGATGCGGAAGGTTCGCCGACAATGCACCAATCGATTTTTTCGTTGCGCTTTTCCAGCCACTCAATAACTTTAACAGTACCGTGAGTCGCGATGCCTTCTTCATCACTGGTGATTAAAAAAGCAATGGAACCTGAATGGTCAGGATGTGCAGCAACAAATTTTTCACAGGCGGTAACGATGGCAGCTAATGAGCCTTTCATATCTGCAGTGCCGCGACCATGCAGCATGCCATTTTCGATAACGCCTTCGAATGGAGGGTGTTGCCATTTGCTGGTGTCGCCGGTTGGCACGACATCAGTATGCCCTGCAAAAGCTAATAATGGTTTTTCAGTGCCGCGGCGGGCCCAAAAATTTTCCACTTCGCCAAATTTCAAACGGTGAATGGTAAAGCCGATTTTTTCTAAACGCTCAATCATCAATTCTTGGCAACCAGCATCTTCTGGAGTAATGCTTACTCGATGAATTAATTGCTGTGCCAAATCGATAGTTGGGTGCAGTGCTGAATTATTGTGCATTGAATATTTGCTCATACTGCTGGCTGTTAAATCCAAAATACACCTGTCCTTGATATTCCAGAACCGGGCGTTTGATCAAGCTGGAGAATTCGCTAGCCAGTGCAGCTGCTGATTTAGGCGTTTCCGCCAGCGCTTTTTGTTGATCATCAAGCTGACGCCAAGTGGTGCTACGCCGGTTAAGTACCGTCGTAGCAGGATGTTGTGCTAACCAACTTTGAATTAATTCTGCGCTGGGGGCTTCGGCCTTAAAATCACAAAATTGATAATCAAGCAGTTGGGTATCCATCCATTTTCTGGCTTTACGAACGGTATCGCAGTTTTTGATTCCGTAAAGTTTCATCTTTCTCTTTTCTCTCTGAGTTTTTATATTGCTAAATCAAGAGGTAGGTCGCTAATGTCTTTTATGCGTTTACCGACAACCATTTGTTCGAGTTGTTCAAGAGGTTCGCTTGCATCGAGCTCTTTTAATGCTTCAAGTAGTTCGTATAAAGCAATGTGATATACGCAGTCTAAGTCACCGGTACCAAGAGCAAGGGAAGCAATTCTGCTGACGGTTGGTTCTGCGGTTAATGATATTATATGGGGTGATCTTCCTTTGCGGGCTCTCATAAGATTAAGTGCTTCAGTTCTTGTGTTTTGAGCTCTATCTGAACGCATGGTGAATTTACAAGAGATACTTGCGTGGAGAATCAGGTTAGGTGCTTCAAGGGTTTTATGGTTTTTTATTCTTAGCGCAGATTGCTTGCAAGAGTGGTCATCAACAATAAGGGTGTTGCTATTTAGCATGTCGTCAGTTTCAGGTGATCTTGAGATGACGATATCAGGAGCGACGGTATAGCCATCACCTAAGAAATTTCTTAACTCTGCATGTTTATCTGCGAGCAATCCAAGTTCAGATAAATGAGTGTATTGCTCATATTGTCCAAGAACAGATTGGCGGCGGCTATTTATTTTTTCGACCTGCCAATTGCCTGGTCTGAGATTGCCAAGTTGGAGGAAAGTCTTTTGTAAGTATTCAGTGCAAGCTTGCTCAAATTCATTGCCCAATGTCTGCCCTTTTTTCTTTTGGCTTCGTGTAGTAACTGTTATGCCAAGGTTTTGAGCAATCTTGTCGGTGAGTAAATTTGCAGTCAGTACGCTGTGCTTCTGTCCTGAATCTGCATTACTGCATATTTTTTCTGCGCCATATTTTGAAAATGCGCTAAAAGTGAGTATTTCATTTTTAATTAATAACCTATGAAAATTATCTCTCTGCTTGGTCAGAAGGCTCATTCTCTTACTTCCTGTTTGAGGATGCTTGCAAGGCTTTGAAAATTTGTTTGCCAATAGCTTCGGCGACAGGTGGAGGGAAGGCATTGCCTACTTGGCGATAGGAATGTGTTTTTGAACCGTAAAAAGACCAATAGTCGGGGAAACCTTGAATGCGTGCTGCCATGCGGATGTTCAATAAAGGCATCTTTTCACAGCCAGGCTGTATTGTGCCATCGCGTTTTAGCGCACCTTGGAAGCCGGGTTCTGGAATTTCGTCGTCATTGGCTAATCGGTGTGCGTTGACGCCTAATGCTTGCCATTGACGCTTGGCTCTAGTTGGCCCTAAGTCTGGGCCGCCGTGCTTTTTAGATCCTCCAACCAAGGTGGGTGCGATATTGTTAGCTTTGGCTTTCCAGTCTTTTGCGCTTTCCCAGCCTTTTTGAGCAATTAGGTCGTAAAGAGCCTCTCCGACAGTGATTTTTGGGTTTGCTTGAGTAGGCCAGTGAAAGTGTTTGAATACAGATGGCTTCATGGCGACCAATATCACTCTAGGGCGCAGTTGCGGAACACTAAAATTGCTAGCTTGATGCAGTTTCCATTCGCTCTGATAGCCCATTTCAGAAAGCTGATTAGAGATTATCTCTCTATACCAAGAAAATTTTTCTTCAAGCAAGCCGGGGACATTTTCTAGCATTACAGCGCGGGGTTTGATTTTTCGAATAATTTCCAGAGCTGTGGGAAATAAATCTCTCTCATCTTCATGGCCAAGTTGTTGTCCTGCTTTGCTAAATGGTGGGCATGGGACGCCGCCAGCAACTAAATCAATATTTTTCCCAAGGTTGATAGTGTTCTTGGCAAAATCTTTTAAGTCACCCTCGATTATATTTTCCCAGCCAAGATTGAGTGTTTGGTTGTTTAGGCGAAGTGTTTCACAAGCGTGGTGATCGATTTCAATTAATGCAGCATGCTTAAACCCGGCCAAATGGAGGCCTAATGCTTGGCCTCCTGCTCCTGCACACATCTCAATAGCGATCATTGGTATTTAAATCTCCGAAATATCTAAAATTAAATTGGCTAAAGGGGCCGTTTATGCCCCCGAGTAGCGGGTTTAGTTAGTTATGTGCATGTAATTCGTGGTTAAGCTCAACCGCGTTTTTATTGGCTTTGGCTTCTAATGCACCGCTCAAACTGTTGCGACGGAATAGCAAATCATTCAAGCCGGAAAGCGCACGGGCTTTAACAACTTCGACCAATTGTCCCTTGTCATCTAGCAGGTTGACCTTGGCACCGGCAGTCAGATATAGGCCAGATTCAATAGTGCAGCGGTCGCCCAGTGGAATGCCCAAACCAGCATTGGCACCAATCAGACTTTCTGTGCCGACGGTGATCACTTCTTTACCGCCACCAGACAAGGTGCCCATGGTTGAGCAGCCGCCGCCAAGGTCAGAACCTTTAGCAACGGTAACACCAGCAGAAATACGACCTTCGATCATGCTGGTGCCTTCGGTGCCGGCATTAAAGTTAACAAAACCTTCGTGCATGATGGTGGTGCCTTCGCCCAAGTAAGCACCGAGGCGAACCCGTTGTGCATCGCCAATACGAATCCCAGACGGCACCACGTAATCGGCCATTGATGGAAATTTATCGACTGACTTCACTTCAAGTACTCGACCTTCCAAGCGTGCTTGTAGTTGGCGATCGGCCAGCTCGCGAGCGTCGACTGCACCTTCGCTGGTCCAAGCGGTGTTGATCAGCAAACCGAACATGCCATCAAGTTTGGTGTGGTGGGGCTTAACCAGCCTGTGAGATAGCAAATGCAGCTTTAAATAAACTTCAACAGCCGATGCCGGTGCCGAATCTTCTACTAGTGCGCAGATAATCGCTGGCTGTACGCTGTCTGCCATTCGAGCGGCAATCTTAGCAAGTTCAGCTTGATCATTTTGTTGTAGCTGCTGGCTTAGTTGCTTTAGCTGCTCACTAGATAATTCTACGCTGGTGTTTTCAGTGATCTCGCCAATCACAGAAGTTACAGATTTGATCACCGACGCTTCTGGGTTTAGTAGTGGTGCTGCAAAGAAAACTTCCAGCCACTCATTTGCCTGATTCTTGGTTCCGATTCCCCAGCCAAGACTAAACATCTTCATCAAATCTACTCCTTAAATCTTACCGTTATGGTTATAACTATTGGCACATCGGTCGCGGTAAAGTGCTAAGCCAAACAGCTTGGCAAGTTGCGTTGATCAATGTGCTGGAATTCAAGTTTTTGCTTTGGTCTCTGGCTTAAGTCTGAAATAGCTAGTGAATAGCCATAACAAAAACAAGTTTGAGTTATTGGTTTTATCAGTGCCCTGCAGGCTGATCGACAGTATATGGCAGTGAAAAGTTTTTTCACCCATCGATTTTGAAATGATAGCCAAATACAGTTGCCGATAAATTGTTATCAAATATATCTTTTGTTGGTTTTATTGGTGCGGGTCAATGTTTTTTGGTCGGCTTGGCAGATAATCGCTGCCAGTTAGGTTGTTGTTTGTAATAGTAATCCCGGAGATAGAAATGAGTTCTAACGATAGTGCTTCTGAAAGCTGCAATGAAGTGCTTGAAAATGTATATGCGACCCAGCAGCCGGTCGAAAATATTAGTCATGATCAACAAGCGTTGATCGAATTGGTCGCTTGTGCCCAGCAAAGTAATGAGAGTTATATTGCCGGTTATAACTAGTCATTTGCAGAATTAAGTAAAAAAGGGCTGTCATAGTGACGGCCCTTTTTTATTGTGTTCGTGCATTGCCTGACGGCTAAATATCAATTCCTTGGCTGCAGGCTTGCTGTACTAAATCTGAATCATTATCTGAAGCGTCGTCCTGTGGGTCTAGTTGCTGGATGATCTGCTCTCTTAATAATGAGAGTTTTTCACTATCTTCGATTGGGTTTCCGTCCATATCAGATATGAAAAATACATCCTCGATTTTTTCGCCATAGGTTGCAATGTGGGCGCTATGGATAATTGCGTTATTTTCCAGCAGGGTTCTTGCCACCTTTGCCAATAAGCCGGGATGGTCTAGGCCATAAAGCTCCATCACCGTCATGGTGTTATGGGAGTCAGGTGAAAAGGACACTCGGGTGGGTTTCTCGAAATGTTTCAGTTTTCTGGTTTTGAAGCTTTGCGACGGCAAAGAAGGGGCTGAATCTGCGCTGAGTGCTGCCAGTAATCGGCTGTGGATTTTTTCAGAAATGTATTCTGAAGAGATTGGCTGATTGTCTCGATCGAGAACGGTATAAGTATCCAGTCGACGATTATCAGCCGATAGCTGAATTCGAGCACTAACAATATTCAGACCCAGTTTTTCTAGGGTGGAAGTAACGCGAGCAAAAATATGGCTGCGATTATCTAAGTAAGTAAATATCTCGGTGCCGGCAAAATCTTCCCGCTGGCTTACTAAAATCAAAGGCTGTTTGGTTTGCTTGTGGTTAATAATGGCCCGGGTGTGGCGGGCAATGGCTCGAGGATCTTGGTGAATAAAATAGACCTCGCCCAGTGAGCTCCACAATTCATGGGTGCGCATTGGGCTGGCGTTATGGCCGGTCAGAATCATCCAAGATTTCTCTTGGGTTTCTTTGATTAGCTGACTCTTATTTTGTGGATTGCTCAAGCCTCGGCGTAATGCCAAGCGAGTTGAGGTATATAAATCCTGCAATAAATGTTGACGCCAGCTATTCCATAATTTGGCGTTGGTTGCTCGAATATCAGCAACGGTTAATACATATAAATAATCTAGGTGAACTTGGTCGCCGACTATTAGTGCAAAGTCGTGAATAACATCGGGATCAGAAATATCTTGTCGCTGTGCAGTGGTCGACATTAATAAATGGCTTTGTACTAACCATGCGACCAGTCGAGAGTCGTAACTGCCTAAGCCGTGGCGTTGGCAAAATGCTCTAGCGTCAACTGCGCCGAGTTGGGAATGGTCGCCGCCGCGCCCTTTACCGATATCGTGGAATAATCCCGCTAGGTAAATTAGCTCAGGCTTGGCGAGGTTTTGCATAATATGACAGCAAAGTGGGAATTCTTTACCTAGCCAGAATCGACGTAAATTCTCAATCAGAATCAGTGTATGTTCATCAACGGTGTAGCTGTGAAAAAGGTCATATTGCATTTGTCCTTCAATTTGACCAAATTCGGGAATATATGCGCCGAGCACGCCGTAACGTTTCATTAAAACCAGTTGCCGATAAACACCGTGTGGTAGGCGCAATAGCTCCATAAAAAAGCTACGATTTTGAATGTTAACCCTAAACTGCTGATCAATAAGATGGCGGTTTTGTCGAATCAATCGAATGGTAGTGGCTTGCACGCCTTCGATTTCATCCTGCTGTGCCATTAGTAAAAATATTTCGATCAGGGCGAAGGGGGATTTTTTAAAAACATTTTCATCAGTGACTTCGATGCGCTGGTTGCGAATTTGAAAGCGCTGATTAATTTCAGTGACGGTGCGGCAGTTTTCATCACACAATAAATCTTCTTCAAATAACTGCAGTAACATGTCGTTTAATTCGGATAATTCAGTCACAGTGCGAAAATATTCTTTCATCATGTGTTCTACGCCGAGTCTTTCTGGCGTGTCTTCATAGCCGAGCATTTGCGCTAGGTTTTTTTGATGATCAAAAATCAACCGGTCTTCTTTTCGGTTGGCTAACAAATGCAAACCAAAGCGCAGTTGCCAAAGGAAATGCTGGCCTTTGCTGAGCGCGTTATATTCTTCATCGGTTAAGAAACCTTCGCGCACTAATCCGCGAAATGAATCGGTATCAAAACGTCGTTTTGCTACCCAACCAATGGTTTGAATATCTCTTAATCCACCAGGGCTGGCTTTTAAATTTGGCTCAAGATTGTAGCCGGTGTCACCAAATTTATGGTGTCGCTGTTTTTGCTCTTCGAGCTTGGCGGTAAAAAACTCAGCGGGCGGCCAAACTTGAGCTAAATCTAATTGATATTTTAACTGGCTGAATAAATCATCTAGATCACAAAGTTGGCGCGCTTCAACCAAGTTGGTGAAGACCGTGACATCTTTTTCAGCCACGCTAACGCATTCTTTAATAGTGCGAACGGCATGGCCGATTTCCAGCCCGAGATCCCACAAAATATATAAAAACTGTTCGATCTCTTTGCACTGTTCTTTGCTTGGCGCTTGCTGCATTAACACCAGCAGGTCGATGTCAGAATGGGGGTGCAGTTCGCCACGACCATAACCACCAACACTGATCAAACTAATCGGTTTATTGCCAGTCTTGCTTTGTTTTTTCCAAGCGCAAAGAATGATCTGGTCTAGCAAGCGAGCTCGTTGTCGAACTAACTCTTCAACCGGTTGGTGCTTTGCAAAACCTTCTTCGAGTAATCGATTGGTTTCTTTTAGCGCGAATTGCAGTTGGCCGGTGAGCTCAGACCCTCCGCTGCCCAGTTGCTCTAGATAACTTGATAAGTATTCAGGCGATTGGAATGGTGCGGAGGGTATGCTCATGGGAAGTTTATTCTCCGGTGGCTGCTTCTAAGGCGTCTTGTTGTTTTTCTTCATTGCGGAGAGTGAGCACTTCAAAACCAGTCTCGGTCACCAGAATAGTATGCTCGAATTGCGCGGATAATTTTTTATCTTTAGTGGTTACCGTCCAGCCGTCTTTTTCTGACAATTTTACATGTCGCTTACCGGCATTAATCATCGGCTCAATGGTAAAAATCATGCCGGGTTTTAATTCAGGGCCGGTGTTGGCTTTGCCGTAATGCAGCACCTGAGGCTCTTCGTGGAATTCTGCGCCAATACCATGACCGCAATACTCTTGAACTACTGAGTAGTGATGTTGGTGGGCGTGCTTTTGGATTGCTGCGCCGATGTCGCCTAGCCGTGCACCAGGTTTCACTAGGTTGATGCCGATCCAAAGACATTCATGAGTGACCTTGGTCAAGCGCCTGGCTAATATTGTTGGTTCGCCGACGAAAAACATCTTGCTGGTGTCGCCGTGATAACCATCTTTGATCACGGTAACGTCAACATTGATAACATCGCCATTTTTCAAGCGTTTATT
Source organism: Pelagibaculum spongiae (assembly GCF_003097315.1). Taxonomy (NCBI): domain Bacteria; kingdom Pseudomonadati; phylum Pseudomonadota; class Gammaproteobacteria; order Oceanospirillales; genus Pelagibaculum; species Pelagibaculum spongiae. The sequence goes on along the minus strand of NZ_QDDL01000011.1, from coordinate 34,922 downwards.
GTTTGGAATGCCGTGGCAGACCACATGGTTGACCGAAGTGCAGATGCTTTTCGGAAAACCGTGATAGTTCAAGGGTGCCGGGATGGCGTCCTGAACTTCGATGGTGTGCTTGTGCAAGATATCATTGAGTTCGTCGGTGGTTACACCCGGCACAATATAAGGTTCGATCAGTTCAAGTTGCTCTGCCGCTAGTTTGCCGGCGACACGCATCTTCTCGATTTCTTCTGCAGTTTTAATCTTTATGGTCATAAATTAGAGTCTTCAGCTAGGGCTGGAAAAGTCCGGGTTTGTCGATTTCAGGCGGTTATGGTATAAAGCGCGCCGCTGAGAAGCAATCTTGTTGCTTCTTAATATCCTTGTAGCGATTCGACACATCAGCCACGGGTGCCCGTCAGGGTCGGCTTTTGGGACTTGCTACATAATTTAACCCCAAACTTTTTGGAGATTTACATGGCTAATGTATCCATGCGCGACATGCTCGCAGCTGGTGTTCACTTCGGACACCAAACTCGTTACTGGTGCCCAAAGATGGCTCCTTACATCTTTGGTGAGCGCAACAAGATCCATATCATCAACCTTGAGAAGACTCTGCCTCTTTACAATGACGCAGTAAACTTCCTGAGCAAGATGGCTGCTCGTAAAGGCAAGATCTTGTTCGTTGGTACCAAGCGTTCAGCGGGTCGTGTGATTAAGGAAGAAGCATCGCGTTGTGGCATGCCTTACGTTAACCACCGCTGGTTGGGCGGTATGCTGACTAACTATAAAACAGTTCGTCAGTCTATCAAGCGTCTGAAAGATCTGGAAGCAATGGCTGCTGACGGAACGATGGATCGCCTGAACAAAAAAGAAGCTCTGGATACTCGTCGCCTGACTGAAAAGTTAGATCGTAGCCTGGGTGGCATCAAGGATATGGGCGGTCTTCCTGACGCACTGTTCGTAGTTGACGTTGACCACGAAAAGATTGCTATCGCAGAAGCTAAGAAGCTGGGTATTCCAGTTGTAGCGGTTGTTGATACCAACTCTAACCCTGCTGACGTTGATTACATCATTCCTGGCAACGATGACGCGATCCGCGCTATCAAGCTGTATGTTGCAGGTCTGGCCGATGCACTGATCGACGCACGTGCTGTCGATACTGTTGCTGCTGAAAAAGAAGGCTTCGTAGAAGTTTCTGAAGAAGCTGCTGCAGAGTAATTTCGGTTAGTTCGGTCTGTGCAAAAAGGGGGCTTAGCCCCCTTTTTGTCGATATCTGGTTTCGGTTTTAATTTTTTTGAGGAAGACACAATGGCTATCGGTCCAAAGCTGGTTAAAGAGCTTCGTGAGCGTACTGGTGCAGGCATGATGGACTGCAAAAAAGCTTTGCAGGCTACTGACGGTGACATCGAACTGGCAATTGAAAACATGCGCAAGTCTGGTGCTGCTAAAGCAGCTAAAAAGGCTGGTCGTGTTGCAGCGGAAGGCGTGATCGTAGGTCGCGTTGAAGGCAGCAAGGGCATGTTGTTAGAAGTAAACAGTGAAACTGACTTCGTTGCTCGTGACGAAGGTTTCCTGGGCTTCGTAAACACGGTTGCTGATGCGGCTATGGCTGCTGGCGCTGATACTGCTGAGGCAATTTCTGCTCTGCAGATCGAAGGCGGTTCTGTAGAAGAAGTACGTGCAGCTCTGGTTGCTAAAATCGGTGAAAACATCGGTGTTCGTCGCGCGGTATTCTTGGACGCTGGCGAAGGTAACATTGCTAGCTACCTGCACGGTGCTCGCATTGGTGTTCTGGCGACTGTTAGTGGCGGTCGAGCTGACCTGCCTAAAGACGTTGCAATGCACGTTGCAGCTTCTAATCCTTCAGTAATCGACCCTTCAGAAGTTTCTTCTGAAGTTGTTGAGAAGGAAAAAGAGATCATCAAGGCCCAGCCTGATATGGAAGGCAAGCCTGAAAACATCGTTGAAAAAATGATGGTGGGTCGTATCAACAAGTTCCTGAATGAAATCAGCCTGACGGGCCAGCCTTTCGTTAAGGATCCTTCAATTACAGTTGGCAAATTGCTGAAAGCTGAAAGCGCTACTGTAACTGGCTTCCTGCGTTTGGAAGTTGGCGAAGGTATTGAGAAAGCTGAAGAAGATTTTGCTGCTGAAGTTGCAGCTCAGGTAGCTGGAGCTAAGTAATCATGACAAGACCTGCGCAAAGACCAAGTTGTAATCGCATCCTGCTCAAAATGAGCGGTGAGGCGTTGATGGGCAATGGTGAGTTTGGTATTTCACCAGAAGTTCTAGATCGCATGGCCGGTGAGATTCGTCAGGTTGTGAATCTTGGTGTGCAGGTCGGTCTGGTTGTTGGTGGTGGCAACCTGTTCCGGGGCGCAGCTTTGCAAAAAGCTGGCCTCGGTCGGGTTACTGGTGATCACATGGGTATGCTGGCCACGGTAATGAATGCCTTGGCAATGCGTGATGCCCTTGAGAGAGCTGGTTTGCGTGCGCTGGCAATGTCAGCAATTCCTATGAGTGGCGTAGTAGAACGCTACGATAGAATGCGGGCAATTCGCCATATGGAAAAAGGCCGTGTTGTGCTTTTCTCTGCAGGTACGGGCAATCCTTTCTTTACTACGGACACTGCTGCCACCTTGAGAGGCATTGAGATCGAAGCTGATCTGGTACTCAAGGCGACTAAAGTAGATGGTGTTTACAGTGATGATCCGGTAACAAATCCAGATGCGATCCGTTATGATGAGTTGTCATTTGATGAAGCCATCAGTAAAGAGTTGCGAGTGATGGATTTGACTGCTTTGGCGTTGTGTCGAGATCACAACATGCCTTTGTGTGTGTTCAACATGAACAAACAAGGCGCATTGCAGCGGGTAGTCGCTGGCGAAGCTGAAGGTACGTTTCTGGTTTCGGGAGACAGATCGTGATCGATGAAATTCTAGAAGACAGTCAACAGCGTATGGCCAAGTCGCTTGAAGCACTTGAACATAACCTGTCAAAAATGCGCACAGGTCGTGCACATCCAAGTTTGCTAGAAGGCATTATGGTGCCTTACTACGGTGTTGATACACCGTTGAAGCAAGTTGCCAATGTGAGTATTGGTGACGCAAGAACATTGACCATTCAAGTTTGGGAAAAGACGTTAGTTTCTGCCGTTGAAAAGGCAATTATGACGTCTAACCTAGGTTTGAATCCTTGCTCTGCTGGTGAAATAATTCGCGTTCCATTGCCTGTTCTGACTGAAGAGCGTCGCCGTGAAATGGTGAAGCTGGTTCGTCACGAAGGTGAGAACAGTAAAGTATCGGTGCGTAATGCGCGTCGTGATGCTAATAGCGATTTTAAAGAACTAGTAAAAGAGAAAGAAGCCAGCGAAGACGATGAACGCAGAGCGCAGGAATCAGTGCAAAAACTGACTGATCGCTATGTAGCTGAAATCGATAAGCGTCTTGATGCAAAAGAAGCTGAGCTGATGGAAGTCTGATATTCAGATTTCGCGATGCATATAATGGCCTCTGGATGGAGGCCATTCTTTTATGGAGGCAGGGGTCTTGAGTGATCCGGGGCAAACCGGTCCGCGGCATGTAGCCATTGTCATGGATGGAAATGGTCGGTGGGCCAAACAGCGTAAACGACCAAGAGTTTTTGGCCATCGCAAAGGTGCTAAATCAGTTCGTGCCGCAATTCGAGGTGCGATGCTGGCAGGTGTTGAAGTGTTAACACTGTTTGCCTTTAGCAGTGAAAACTGGAAACGCCCTTTACGTGAAGTTAATTATCTAATGGGTTTGTTTTTCAATGTATTGGAAAGCGAACTTGCAGAGCTGTGCGAGCGAGATATTCGGCTGAGAATTATTGGCGATACCTCTGTATTTGATGTGCCGCTTCAACAGCGAATTGAAAAGGCAATTGCTAGTACTGCACATTGCCAAACGCTAGAACTCGTTATTGCAGCCAATTATGGCGGGCAATGGGATATCGCCCAGGCGGCTCAGAAGTTAGCCAGATCAGTCCAAGCTGGTGATATTCAACCTGAACAAATCACTCCTGAAGCACTTTCCAAGCATATTCAAATGGCTGATCTGCCGTTGCCCGATTTATTGATTCGTACTGGGGGAGAACAACGAATCAGTAATTTCCTGTTATGGCAGCTTGCCTACAGTGAATTCTATTTTACCCCTGTTTTGTGGCCGGATTTTGATGAGCAGAGCTTTGCTGATGCTGTAGCAGAATATCAATCCCGCCAGCGCCGTTTTGGCATGACCTCCGCACAGGTAGAAAAAAATAATGCTTAAGCAAAGATTTATTACTGCAGTGGTTTTAGCGGTCCCTGTTTTGACCGCAATTTTTGCCGCTTCACCGGCAGTTCTTGGAATGATTTTATCGCTATTTTGCGTGCCAGCAGCATGGGAATGGGCTAATTTGGCCGGGATGGGTAAAGTACAAAAGCTTGGCTATGGTGGATTGGTCGGTGGTGCGATTGTCGCTATGGCGATTTTTGCTCCAGCACCAGAGACTTGGTTTGATCAGGACTGGGTGCTCGTTTTAATGTCAGTAGCATCGATTTGTTGGGTATGGGCCGTGGCAAAGGTCTTAACCTTTGATGGCGAAAATGGACCGGATCGGGCGATTATTGCAGCAGCAGGTGTGTTATTAATTCCAGCTACTTGGTTGTCGGTGGTCTTGCTAAAAGCAATGATGCCAAATGGTGGCTTGATTCTGATTTTGATGTTTTTGGTTTGGGGTGCTGATGTTGGAGCCTACTTCACCGGAAAACGTTTTGGAAAAACCAAATTGGCGCCGAAGGTTAGTCCGGGAAAAACTTGGGAAGGCATGGCGGGCGGATTAGTCGCAGCACTGGCTCTTGGTACTATTTTAGCTTTGGCTTTTGGCTTGCCATTGACCGGTTGGTTGATCGGCCTAATGTTGCTAACGATTATTATTTCTGTGCCGGGCGACTTGTTTGAAAGTGTACTTAAACGCAGTGCCGGCATAAAAGACAGCAGTAACCTATTGCCGGGTCATGGCGGTGTGTTGGATAGAATTGATAGTTTGATGGCGGCAGGCCCAATCTTTGCCCTAGGTATTTTGTTGATGGAGCGATTATAAAAATGCGGCAGATAGCGATTCTGGGAGCTACTGGCTCTATCGGATGTAGTACGCTGGATGTTCTTGCCCGTTACCCAGATGTATACCGGGTAGCTGCTTTGACCGGTCACTCTAATCTGGAACGTTTGTTAGAGCAGTGCCGTAAATTCCGTCCTGATTATGTGGTGGTAACCGGTGATCATAATCTACAAAATTTTACTGATCAGCTAAGAAAATGCCGCTTACCTTGTGAATTGTTGCACGGTGCTGAAGGGCTAGATTATGTGGCGGCATTGCCACAAGTGGATACCGTTGTTGCAGCGATTGTTGGAGCTGCAGGTTTGAGCTCATCGCTAGAGGCCGTGCGTGCCGGTAAGCGGGTGTTGTTAGCGAATAAAGAATCACTGGTGATGTCTGGTGAATTATTTATGGCTGAAGCGCGTGAAAATGGCGCGTTGTTGTTGCCAGTTGATAGCGAACATAATGCGATCTTCCAGTGCTTGCCAGGTGATGGTAAGTGTGGTGTTCGTCCCGAAGGTGTTCGACGTTTATTATTGACCGCTTCCGGCGGACCATTTTTAAATACGCCATTGGATCAATTGGAAAGTGTCACGCCAGATCAGGCTTGCGCTCATCCTAATTGGTCAATGGGGCGAAAAATCTCTGTAGATTCTGCCACTATGATGAACAAAGGGTTGGAGCTGATTGAAGCCTGCCATTTGTTCTCTATGCCACCACAAGAAATCGATATTGTGATTCATCCGCAAAGTGTTATTCACTCGATGGTTGAATATTTTGACGGCTCAGTATTATCGCAAATGGGTAATCCAGATATGCGAACTCCGATTGCTCATGCTCTGTCATGGCCAAACCGAGTAGAGTCGGGTGTTGATTGGTTGGATTTGGTCAAAACGGGCAGCTTGGAATTTCATGCGCCAGATCTTGATCGTTTCCCTGCCTTAAGAATTGCAGCCGATGCTGCTGCTGCTGGCGGTGCTATGCCAGTTGCATTGAATGCGGCTAATGAAATTGCTGTAGAAGCGTTTTTACAGCAAAAAATAGGCTTTTTGGATATTGCACGTGTGGCTGATAAGGTATTGGCAAAAACTGAGCAGTGGACTCCAAGTTCGCTGGATCAGGTTTTATCAGTAGACCAACAAAGCCGTATTTATGCTAACGAGATTGCGGAACAGCTATGCAAACACTAATCGCCTTTTTATTGGCGTTAGGAATACTGGTAACCATCCATGAGTACGGCCATTTCTGGGTTGCTAGAAAAAATGGCATTAAAGTGCTGCGGTTTTCTATTGGTTTTGGTAAACCACTACTGCGCTGGAATGGTAAAGACGGTGTCGAGTATGTGATAGCCATGCTGCCTTTGGGTGGTTATGTGCAAATGCTGGGTGAAGATGACGAAGAAGTGGCTGAAAAAGATCGTCATTTAGCCTATGCGTCTAAATCAGTCGCCGCCAGAATGTCGGTGGTACTGGCAGGGCCAATTGCCAATTTGATTTTAGCTGTAGTACTTTACTGGATCGTTTTTTTGCCGTCACAGCAAGTGCTAAAGCCGGTGCTGGGTAAAGTAGCTGAATCGTCATTAATTGAAACGGCCGGTTTACAGGAAGGTGATCAACTACTTAAAGTCAGCGGTGATGAGGTGGTGGGCTGGTCTGATATCCAGTTGCAGCTGCTCAAGCATCTTGGCGATGATAAGCCAGTTGAAGTTCTGATTCAGAAATCTAATTCCAATGTCACTGAATTGCGTCGTCTTGATTTATCTGATTGGAAATTAGATGAATCGAACCCGAATATTTTAGGTGATTTGGGTATTTCACCCAGCTTGCCGAAGTTAATGCCAATTGTTGGATTGCTTTCCGACGACGGTGCAGCAAAATCTGCCGGTATTGTAGTAAATGATCAAATCGTTTCACTTAATGGAGAATCGATTGAAAGTTGGCAAGATCTGGTAGTTGAAGTACGTGGTAGGCCAGATCAGAAAGTCCAGATTGAAGTGATCAGAAATCAGCAAGTACAACCGATTTTTCTGACGCTGGGCTCGATGGAAGAAAATGGTAAAAAATATGGATTGTTGGGTGCAGGTGTTGCTAGGCAAGAGGCTGATGCTTCTTACTATCGCACCATAGATTATTCGCCAATTGAGGCTTTGGAAAAAGGCGTAGAGCGCACTTGGTATATGGCCAAGCTTACGCTGGGTATGATTGGAAAAATGCTGACGGGTCATGTTTCACCTAAGACGGTGAGTGGGCCATTAAGTATTGCTCAAGGGGCAGGGCAAGCGGCAGGCTTCGGCTTTTTTGCTTATGTAGGCTTTCTGGCTTACATCAGTTTGTCGTTAGGGGTATTAAATTTACTCCCTGTTCCAGTATTGGATGGTGGACATGCAGTACTTTTGGGGTTGGAATGGCTAAGAGGCAAGCCTTTATCACAAGGATCAGAGCTTTTATTTAGGCAGATAGGTTTGTTTCTGATTCTGGGCTTGACGGCTTTGGCAATTTACAACGATATTATGCGGCTGATTTGAGCCATACAGCGGCTTTTCGCTTACTTAACCCGGCATTGTTTTGATGGGAAAATTTACTCGACGATTATTGCTTTCCGGCCTGACCGGATTGTTTGCATCTACAGCTCAAGCGTTTAGTCCTTTTGTTGTTAGCGATGTTCAAGTACGTGGACTGGATCGAATTCCTGAAGGCGTGGTTTTCAAGGATTTGGCCATTGGCAAAGGGGATAAAGTCGATCAGCAGCGATTGGCTGAAGCGATTCGCTCAGTGTTCAAACGCGGCACATTTCAGGATGTGACGGTTGCACGCGATGGTGATGTTTTGATCATTACCGTAGAAGAACGACCAACCATTGGTCTGATTACCATTGATGGCAACGAAGATATTTCTGATGAAGATCTGAAAAAAGGTCTTTCTGAAAGTGGTCTTGGTAAAGGTGAGGTATTAAATCGTTCCTTGCTCGATAAGGTGACTCAGGAACTGGAACGCCAATATTTTGCCCAAGGTAAATATGGTGTAAAAGTTGAAGTAGTAACCGAAACCTTGCCGCAAAATCGTGTTGCGATCACCCTTAAAGTCAATGAAGGCCAGGTAGCTAAAATCCGTCAGGTAAAACTGATCGGTAATACCCAGTTCACTGACGAAGAATTACAGACAGAATTTTTGCAAGGTGCTGGCAATTTATGGTCTTTCTTTAGTAAAAATAACCAGTATTCCAAGCAAAAGTTTGCTGCCGATTTAGAGACGGTTCGTTCATTTTATCAAAACCGTGGTTTTGCTAATTTTAAAATCCTCTCTACCCAGGTTTCAATCACCACTGACCGCAAAGATGTTTATCTGACGGTTAACTTAGAAGAAGGCGATCAATATACGATTGGCGAAGTGAAAATTGCTGGTGAAACTCGGGTTGAAAAATCTAGGTTAACTTCTCGATTGTTCGTTGCATCGGGGGCGCTTTATGCGCGGCAAAATATTTCAGCTAGTCGTGACGGTATTGTTCGCATTTTAGGTAATGACGGTTATGCATTCGCCAATGTCAATGTGATTCCCGAAGTAAATGAAACGACCAAGCAAGTTGATCTGGTGTTTTTTGTTGATGCTGGAAAACGCGCTTATGTTCGTCGAATTAATTTCTTGGGTAATGTAAAAACCCAAGATGAAGTGCTGCGTCGGGAAATGCGTTTAGTTGAAGGCGGCTGGCTTTCCAATGCATCTGTTCAGCGTTCAAAAGTACGTTTAGAGCGCTTGGGCTTTTTCTCAGCTGTTGGTGTTGAAACTGTTCCTGTACCAGGTACCGATGACCAAGTAGATCTGAATTTCTCGGTGACAGAGCAGCCGTCTGGCAGTGTTAATGTCAGCTTAGGTGGTTCGTCACAGGGATTGGTTTATCAGTTTGGTATTTCCCAGAATAACTTTTTGGGCACTGGTAATCAGGTTGGCATTACGCTGAATAAGTCGGATGCGACAACCAACTATTCATTGTCATTTTCTGATCCCTACTTCACTTTGGATGGGGTTAGCCGCAGTTTCAGTGTTTATTATCGCAAAACTGATGCATCTAAGTTATCGATTACTAGCTATACCACCGACTCGATTGGCGGTAGTTTAAGTTTCGGTATTCCTCTAGATGAAAATCGTCGTTTGCGGTTGGGTATTACTGCAGAACAAACCGATATCATTACCGGTAGTTCGCCGTCATCCCAAGTCAGGTCGTTTTTCGCTGATCACGGTCAGGACATCGCTATCGACCCAACCATCGGTTTTGAGACGTTATCCTTAACTGGAAGTTGGAGTTACGATACTCGAAATCGAGGCTTGTTCCCGGATGCGGGTAGCTATCATCGAATTAATGCCGAAGCAACTATTCCAGTTGGTGATCTTCAGTTTTATAAAACCAGTTACGAAAACCAGTATTACTTTCCGATTGCCAAGAACTGGAGCTTTTTGCTGCGGTCTTCTATTGCCTATGGCGATGGTTACGGACAAACAGATACCGGCGTAAACCAATCGTTACCTTTCTTTGAAAGTTATTTTGCTGGTGGTGGTTCAACGATTCGCGGTTTTGATGATAACTCTCTAGGGCCGAGAGATATTATTCGTACTCCTGCGACGGAAATTGGAACTCCGTTGCCTAGTAGTAACGATACCATTAGAATTGACAATAGTGCGGTAGGCGGTAATTTACGATTAGTGGCTGGGGCATCATTATATTTCCCTAACCCATTCTCGGAAGACAGCACATCAACACGTTTCTCTTTATTTGTTGATGCCGGTAGTGCCTATAACACCCATTTTGATTACAGCGATTATCAGGAATTGTCGGCAACAGAGCGGGCAAAAATTCCAGATTTCAGTGATATTGGCCGTTATCGTGCTAGCTCTGGCGTTTCATTTGATTGGTTGTCTCCTTTGGGGTTGTTGTCATTTAGCTATGCCTTCCCACTCAAAGAACAGCCAGAAGATGTGACCCGTAATTTCCAGTTTAATATTGGCTCCCAGTTTTAATTGAAGGATGATTTAATGAAAAAGTTTGTTCAACTGGTTTGTTCTTCGGCGCTTTTACTTGCTGCTTCTTCAGTTAATGCAGTTGAATTGGGTGTGATTAACTTCTCTCGTGTTTTGCAAGAGTCACAAATGGGTAAAGAATTAACCACTTTACTGCAAAGCAAAGAGCAAGAAGCCCAGCAAGCAGTGCAAAAAATGGAACAGGAAATTCGTAAGGTATTTTCTGAACGCGCACAAAAAGCCCAGCAAGAATTTGAGCTACAAAAAGATTTGCTTTCAGCTCAGCAGTTGGATTCAGAACAGCAAAAATTGGTGCAAGCGATTAATGCGATGCAGGCATCTGCTCAACGTGAGTTAGCTGGCCGTAGGAATCAACAGCTAAATACGCTGGGTGTTTTTAAAAATACCGAACAAGCTAAAGTGGGTGAGCAAGTTCGTGCATTATTAAAAAAATTAGCTAAAGAGAAAAAACTAGACCTGATTTTAAATGAAACAGGTGTAGCAGTTATTGCCGATGAATCACTAGATATTACAGATTTAGTTATTGAACGTTTAAATGCGTCAAAGGCAGCCAAGTAATGAAACTTTCTGATATTGCCCAGCAGCTTGAGGCAGAATTAGTGGGTGATGGCGAGCTGGAAATTACTGGGTTGTCGACTTTGGAAACAGCCACTGCTGGCCAGATGACATTTCTGGCTAATCGGAAATATGAGTCTCAGCTAGAGCAAACCAAAGCGTCGGTGGTCATTGTTCACCCCGATCAAGCAGAACAAGCCCCTTGCGCCGTATTGAAAATGCAAAACCCATATTTGGGTTTTGCTATGGCAACTCGCTTGTTTGATACCGCGCCAAAAGCCAATGGCCTAATTCACCCTTCGGCAGTAATTGCCGAAGATGCTGAAATAGGAAGCAATGTGACCATTGGCGCATTTACTGTGATCGACTCCGGTGCACGAATTGGCGATAACTGTATGATTGGTGCCCGCTGTTCTGTGGGTCAAAATTCAGTCCTAGGTGAGAGTTGTCGCTTATGGGATGGGGTTACCTTGTACCATGATGTCAAAGTTGGTCAGCGTGCGATATTGCATAGCGGATCAGTACTTGGCGCAGATGGTTTTGGTTTCGCTAATGAGCAGGGGCGCTGGGTCAAAATTCATCAATTAGGTGGTGTCACTTTAGGTGATGATGTTGAAGTAGGTGTTGCTACTGCAATTGACCGAGGTGCATTAACCGATACCATTATTGGTAACGGCGTCAAGATCGATAATCAGGTGCAAATTGCACATAATGTCCAAATAAAAGATCACTGTGCTTTAGCAGGTCAATCTGGTGTTGCAGGAAGTTCCACTTTAGGCAAACGTTGTACGATTGCTGGTGGTGGTGGCGTTTCTGGTCATCTTGAATTGACGGATGATGTTCATGTTATGGCAATGACCATGATAAGCCGTTCAGTGAATAAGCCAGGAATGTATGCATCTCCAACACCTATGCAGCCACACCGCGACTGGTTAAAAAATTCTGTTCGATTCCGACATTTAGATAAAATGGCTCGCCAAATTAGCGAGTTACAAAAATCTCTTGCCGAATTGAAAGATTCTGAGGAATAAAGTTCGTGTTAATTGATGTAAACCAGATTAAAGAAGTGCTGCCACATCGCTATCCATTTTTGTTGATCGATAGAATTATCTCTATTACTGAGAATAAAAAGCTGGTGGCGATCAAAAATGTGACGGTTAATGAGCCTTGCTTTCAGGGGCATTTTCCAGGATATCCTGTAATGCCTGGTGTGTTAATGATTGAGTCGATGGCTCAGGCATGTGCACTGCTTGGCTTTGAAATCTTGAAATCCAGAAATGAAGAAAAAGGTGCTAGTTATTTGCTGACCGGTGTTGATGGTGCGCGTTTCCGTCGTCAAGTAGTGCCAGGTGATCAGCTGCATCTTGAAGTTGAATATACCAAAGATAGACGCGGAATCTGGAAGTTTGACTGCCGGGCTACAGTTGATGGTGAGCTGGCAGTTAAGGCTGAAATTACCTGTGCAGAGACGGACATTGAGCTTTGATTCATCCTACGGCAATTATTGACCCTGATGCTCGGCTTGGCCGAGATGTAAGGGTTGGCCCCTACAGTGTTATTGGCGCCGGTGTTGAAATTGGCGACGGCACTGATATTGCTTCCCATGTAGTCATTGAAGGGCCGACTTCAATCGGGAAGCAAAACAAAATTTACCAGTTCGCCTCTTTAGGCGCAGATCCCCAGGATAAAAAATATGCTGGGGAGCCTACGCGACTGGAAATTGGTGATCGAAATACTATTCGTGAATTTGTTACGTTTAATCGTGGCACGGTTCAAGATGGTGGTGTCACCAAAATTGGTAATGACAATTGGATTATGGCGTATGTGCATTTAGCCCATGACGTTTCGATTGCTAATCATTGTATTCTGGCGAATAACGCATCACTGGCAGGACATGCCAGTATGGATGATTACGCAATTTTAGGTGGCTTCACTTTAGTGCATCAGTTCTGTCGAATTGGCGCCCATGCATTCACTGCATTTTCCACCCGGGTTCATAAAGACATTCCTCCATATGTAATGGCACATGGTGAAGAAGGTTCGGCGCGTGGTCTGAACTTTGAAGGTCTTAAGCGGCGTGGTTTTTCTAAAGAAGCAGTTTCTGCTTTAAAGAAATGCTACATGTCGCTGTATGGCCGTAAAAAATTGCCGTTGGATGAAGCGTTACAATTTATGCAGCCGTTTGCCGATGAATTTTCCGAAGTTCAGTACTTCGCCGAATTCATCAAAGGTACCGAGCGTGGCATAACCCGCTAAAAAAATTTCACGCCTTCCTTCTTGGAAGGCGTTTGCTTTTCCCGCTTCACGACTCCGCAATAAATCATCGCTAAATCAGGAGGAACAATGCGAATTGCCATGGTGGCAGGCGAAATGTCTGGTGACATTTTAGGTTCTGGCCTGATTGAATCCCTTAAGAAACGTTATCCCGATGCCGAGTTTGTTGGTATTGGTGGTGACGATATGCAAGCTCAAGGCTTAAAAAGTCTTTATCCGATGGAGCGATTATCGGTGATGGGTTTGTGGGAAGTGCTGGGCCGATTGCGAGAGTTGTTGGCAATGCGCAAGCAATTAGTTCAGCAGCTGCTCGAATTAAAACCGGATGTATTTATTGGCATTGATGCGCCAGATTTTAATTTGGGGCTAGAAACCAAGCTTAAACAGGCCGGAATAAAAACGGTGCATTATGTCAGCCCCTCGGTTTGGGCTTGGCGTAAAAAGCGTATTTTCAAAATTGCTAAAGCGGTTGATCTAATGCTGTGCTTGCTGCCGTTTGAAACAGATATTTATAAGCAGCACAAAATAAAGCATTGTTTTGTTGGTCACCCTTTGGCGGATCAATTAAAGGTGATTGATGACCAGCAGCCTGCTAGAAGCAAGCTGGGTTTGGTGGTTGATCAGCCAGTGGTTGCGATTATGCCGGGCAGCCGCGGCAGTGAGCTTAAATATTTGGCGCGTCCATTTATTGAAACGGCTCAATTGCTGGCTAAGCAAAAACCGGGTATTCAATTTGCCGTGCCGCTAGCAAATCAGAAATGCCGACGTTTATTTGAAGCAGCACTACAACAGGCTGGATCTGTTGAGGGGCTAACGCTCTTTGACGGTCAATCGCGAGACATTATGGCGGCGAGTGATGTTGTTTTAATGGCATCGGGCACCGCGACATTGGAAGGGTTGCTCATTGGTCGGCCAATGGTGCCTTGTTACAAATTTTCCGCGATTAGCCACCAGATATTTATTCGAATTATCGATTTAACCCATTTCAGCTTGCCTAATTTACTCGGGCAAAAAATCTTGAAAAAAGCTGAGTTACTGCCAGAAATGTTGCAGTCTAAAGTGGAAGCGCAACCTTTAGCCGAGGTGGTCAATCATTGGTTAGATGCTAAATCGTCAGATGCGTTAAAACAGAACTTTGCCGATATCGCAAAAGCGTTGCGTTGTGACGCCAGTGAAAAATCAGCACAAGCGGTTATTCAATTATTAGAGGAACAACCATGCTAGTTGCAGGTGTCGATGAAGTAGGGCGTGGCCCTTTAGCTGGTCCAGTAGTGACCGCAGCGGTGATTTTAGATCCAGAAAACCCAATTGAGGGTTTGCGTGACTCCAAAAAATTATCTGAGAAAAAACGTGAGCTTTTATTCGATGAAATTCGTGAAAAAGCACTGAGCTATTGCGTGGCTCGTTGTGAGCTAGAAGAAATTGAAACGTTGAATATTTTGCATGCCACCATGCTAGCAATGCAAAAAGCGGTGGCAGGATTGACCATCGAACCAGAATTGGTTTTGATTGATGGTAACCGGGCACCGGAATTACCTTATCCGAGTAAATGCATTATTGGTGGTGATGATTCTGAACAATCGATTGCTGCAGCATCGATTTTAGCTAAAGTCACGCGCGACCGTGAAATGGTTGAGATGGCTGAAAAATATCCAGGTTATGGCTTTGAGAAACACAAGGGTTATGGCACCAAACAGCACATGTTGGCACTAGACGAATTGGGTATTTGTGACATTCATCGTCGAGGTTTTAAGCCAATAGCTAAGTTTTTGAATGGTAATTAAATAGTTTTTTATCCTATTGTTAATTTTCGACCGGTTGCAGGCTGACCACTGAAACAAGAGTCTTTTCATGACCCCTCGTTTTGTACATCTTCGCTTACATTCTGAATATTCATTAGTGGATGGCCTAGTTCGGCTTAAGCCGCTGGTCAAGATGTGCGCCGAGCAACAAATGCCCGCAGTTGCCTTAACCGATAACTGCAATTTTTTCGGCCTGATTAAATTTTATCGTGCAGCGATGGGCGCAGGTGTAAAGCCTATTTGTGGCGTCGATATTTTGCTGGAAAACGAGCAAGACCAAGATCATCCATTTCGTATGACCTTGCTGGCAATGACTGCCGATGGCTATCGAAATATTACCCGGCTTATTTCCAGAGCTTATATCGAAGGTCAGCAAACCGGTTTGCCATTGATTAAATACCAGTGGCTGGACGATGAAAATGAAGATGTCATTGTACTATCTGGTGCCAGAGAGGGTGATATTGGCCAGGCGCTTTTATCAGGAAAACCAGAATTAGCCGCTAGTTTGCTGGCGCATTGGCAAAAGCTTTACTCTGATCGTTTTTATATCGAATTGCAGCGAACCGGCCGACCCAATGAAGATGAATATCTATTTGCCGCGGTCGACTTAGCCACGCAAAACAATGTACCGGTAGTGGCGACTAACGACGTTCGCTTTCTTAAAGCCGATGATTTTAACGCCCATGAAGTTCGAGTTTGTGTTCATGACGGCGTAACGCAAGACGACCCGCGCCGAGAAAAAAATTACAGCCAGCAGCAGTATCTTCGTAGTGAAGCAGAAATGTGCGAGCTGTTTTCAGATATCCCTGAGGCGCTAGAAAACAGTGTTGAAATTGCCAAACGCTGTAATATCGAAATTGGATTAGGCACCTATTATTTACCGAATTATCCGATTCCAGAAGGCATGACGATTGATGAGTTTTTTTGCAAGGTCTCTTGGGATGGCTTGGAAGAACGATTAGATTTTCTGTTCGACCGGAATGCAGAAAACTTTGCTGAAATTCGAAAGCCCTACGATGAGCGTTTACAGATTGAACTCGATGTTATCTGTCAGATGGGTTTTCCCGGTTACTTCTTAATCGTAATGGACTTCATTCAGTGGGCTAAAGATAACGGCGTGCCAGTTGGGCCAGGTCGTGGTTCTGGTGCTGGTTCATTGGTGGCCTACGCGCAAAAAATCACCGACTTGGATCCGCTTGAATATGACTTGCTGTTTGAGCGATTTTTGAATCCAGAGCGGGTTTCCATGCCCGATTTTGATATCGACTTTTGCATGGAAGGTCGTGACCGGGTGATTGAATATGTTGCCAATACTTATGGCCGGGAGAGTGTTTCTCAGATTGCCACTTTCGGCACCATGGCAGCAAAAGGCGTTATTCGAGATGTTGGCCGTGTATTAGGTCATCCGTATGGCTTTGTTGATCGAATTACTAAACTGGTTCCGTTTGATTTAGGCATGACGCTGACCAAAGCACTGGAAATGGAGCCAGTGCTAAAAGATTTATACGACAACGACGAAGAAGTCACTGCACTGCTTGATATGGGTTTGTCGCTAGAAGGTATTACCCGGCAAACCGGCAAACACGCCGGTGGTGTTGTAATATCTCCTTCGCTGTTAACTGACTTTACCCCGCTGCTTTCTGATGGTGAAGGTGGTGGCTTAGTCACCCAACTAGACAAAGATGATGTGGAAGCGGTCGGATTGGTTAAATTCGACTTTTTGGGTCTAAGAACCCTGACCATTATCGATTGGGCATTGGAAATAATTAATGCCAAGAAAAAACAAATCGGTGAAGATTTAATCGATATCGCCCGGATTCCTTTGGAAGATCCTAAATCATTTAGGGTATTGAAAGACTGCTGTACCACCGCAGTTTTCCAGCTGGAATCTCGCGGTATGAAGGATCTGATTAAGCGACTTCAGCCAGATTGTTTTGAAGATATTATCGCACTGGTAGCGTTGTTCCGGCCGGGGCCTTTGGGCTCGGGCATGGTAGATGACTTTATCAACCGTAAGCATGGAAAGGCAGTTGTTGCTTACCCGCATGCCGATTATCAACACCCAGACTTGAAGCCGGTTTTAGAACCCACCTACGGCATTATTCTGTACCAAGAACAAGTGATGCAGATTGCCCAGGTATTGGCGAAATTTTCATTGGGTGGTGCTGACTTATTGCGTCGTGCAATGGGTAAAAAGAAAGTCGAGGTGATGCAAGAGCAGCGACTTCTTTTCCAAGATGGTGCTGAGACAAACAATGTTAGTCGTGAGCTGTCGGGCCCTATTTTTGACTTAATGGAAAAGTTTGCTGGTTATGGTTTTAACAAATCTCACTCTGCTGCTTATGCATTGGTTTCTTATCAAACCCTATGGCTTAAAACGCACTATCCAGCAGCCTTTATGGCAGCGGTTTGTTCTTCGGATATGGATAATACTGAAAAAGTAGTTATCTTGATCGAAGATTGTCGTGACATGAAACTGACCGTCACGCCGCCAGACGTAAATAGCTCGGCCTATAAATTTACCGTCAACGAGCAAGATCAAGTAGTTTATGGTCTGGGTGCGGTTAAAGGGGTAGGTGAAGGCGCGATTGAAGGTATTGTTAATGAACGACAAACCAACGGGCCATTTAAAGATCTGTTTGATTTTTGTAATCGGATCGACCTGAAAAAAGCCAATCGCCGGGTACTAGAATCTTTGATTCGTGCTGGCGCATTAGATTTGTTGGCACCGGTTGAACAAGGATTAAAAGTCTTTGATTCTCGCTCACGTTTAATGGCGACATTAGAAGGTGCAATCAAAGCAGCAGAACAGCAAGCAAAAGCCGCTGCATTGGGGCAAAATGACTTGTTTGGTGCAGTTGCCTTTGGTGAGGCAGATGCCGAACAACCGCAGTTTGTAGCAGCTCCAGCCTGGCGACAACAGCAGCGATTGCATGGTGAAAAAGAAACGCTAGGCTTGTATCTGACCGGCCACCCTATTGATGATTATCTGCCTGAACTGAAGCGGATGCGGTGTCAGCGGATTGCAGATTTAAAGCCTGCTCGGGGAGTTAGTGTTACTATTGCGGGTCTGGTTCTTGCGTTTAGAACCAAGTTGACCAAGACCGGTAAGCGAATGGCATTTGTCACGCTGGATGATCGTAGCGGCAGAATTGAAGTTGCGATCTTTGGTGAAGACTATGACAAAAACGCTGAAAAACTGGCGGTTGATAAAGTATTAGTGATCGACGGTGAAGTAGTCCATGACGACTTCAGTGGCGGTCAAAAAATGCAGGTTAAGAAACTGCATTCGATGGCTGAAGCAAGATCGTCCCATGCGCGTTGTTTGAGAATTTCTCTTAAGCAAGGTGAGTTGACTCCGGCAAGTTTGGAGCAGCTACGATCATTACTGGAACAACATACGAATGGCCAGTGCAGTGTCCGTTTTGATTATCAAGGCCATAGCGCAATTGGTAGTCTGGCGGCGAGCGAAGACTGGAAGCTCAATCTAGATGATGAATTATTGCATCAACTAGAAGAGTTACTCGGTCGTAAGCGTTGCAAAATTGACTATTCGGGGTAGGCCGTGAGGCGTCACGACCAACAACATAGAGTGTATCAATGAATCTGAATTTTCTGGATTTTGAGCAGCCTATCGCTGAGCTTGAAGCAAAAATTGAAGAGCTTCGCCGGATAGGTAACGACACTGAGGGTGATATTACCGAGGTCCTCAGTAAGCTTGAAGCATCAGCCCGTACCCTGACTGAGAAAATTTTCTCAAATTTGACCGCATGGCAGGTGAGCCAATTGGCCCGCCATCCATTGCGTCCTTATACCTTGGATTATATCGAAGAATTATTTACCGATTTCCAAGAGTTACATGGCGACCGTATGTACGCTGACGATAAGGCAATCGTTGGTGGATTGGCTCGTTTTGATGATCAGCCTGTGATGATCATTGGTCATCAAAAAGGTCGCGATACTGCAACTAAGGTAGAGCGTAATTTTGGCATGCCTAAGCCTGAAGGTTATCGCAAGGCTTTGCGTCTAATGCAGATGGCCGACAAGTTTGGTATTCCAATTTTTACTTTTATCGACACTCCAGGTGCCTATCCAGGTGTTGGCGCTGAAGAGCGCGGTCAAAGTGAAGCGATTGCCCGTAACCTTCGAGAAATGTCTCAGCTGAGAGTACCGGTCATTTGTACGGTAATTGGCGAAGGTGGTTCTGGTGGTGCTTTGGCAATTGGTGTGGGTGACAAGGTAATGATGCTGCAAAACAGCACCTACTCAGTTATTTCACCAGAAGGCTGCGCTACCATTTTGTGGAAGAGCGCCGAAAAAGCCTCGGATGCCGCAGAAGCAATGGGCCTGACCGCTGATAAATTATTAGATAACGGTTTGATCGATCAAATCGTACCTGAGCCATTGGGCGGTGCACATCGCCAGCCCCAGGCGATGGCTTCTAGCTTAGGAGATGCATTGCGCACTTCTCTGGCCGAGATCAAAGCATTAACTGAACAGGAACGTCTGGATCGTCGCTATCAGCGACTGATGGGATATGGCATCTGATTCGCTAGTAACCCAGTTCGAACAACAACTGCAGGGCATTTTAAATGCCCTGCCAGTTGCTCCCCATAAATTTCTGATCGCCTTTAGTGGTGGTCGAGACTCCACTGCTTTGCTTCATCTCGCTGCTCAGTTGTTGCCCAAGTCGCAATTGCTGGCGGTGCATATTAATCATCAACTTTCTGAAAATGCTAGCCAGTGGCAGCAGCATTGCCAGCATCAGGCCGAGCAGTTATCGATCGAATTCAAATCCGTTTCAGTCCAGTTAAACCCCCAGCCAAGACAAAGCCTTGAAGAGTTGGCGCGTGATGCCCGTTATCAGGTTTTTAGCCAGCTAATGCAGCCGGATGATGCTTTGTTAGTTGGTCATCACCTGCAAGATCAATCAGAAACATTATTGCTACGATTGTTCCGTGGTGCCGGAGTCAAAGGTTTATCGGCAATGGCCGATTGGCGAATGTTTGCTTCGGGTTATTTACTGCGACCTTTATTGCATCTGCCACGGCAGCAGTTAACTGAATGGTTAAAGCTGCAATCCATCGAATGGATTGAAGATGAATCAAATGCTGAAAATTTGTTTCGGCGTAATTTGATTCGCAATCAGTTTCTGCCGCAAATCCGTCAGCAATGGCAGGGAATTGATCGGGTGCTGAGCGCTACCGCCCGGCGAATGCAGCAAGCGAACCGATTATTAGATCAATTAGCCGATCAGGATTTAGCGCAGGTTCTATTGCCGGGCAATCGGCTGGACTTAAAACCATTGCAACAGCTAGACGATGATCGTTTGATCAACCTGCTGCGTTATTGGCTCAGTCAGGCGGGCCAAAGAAGCTTGCCAGAAATTCGTTTGCAGGAATTTGTTCGTCAGTTGAAATCGGCTAATAGCACCGCAAGCCCTCGGCAGGATTTAACCGACGGCAGTTTTATGGCCTGTTATGGGCAAATGCTTTGGTTAGTTGAAGGTCGGTTAATCGAGCAATTACAGCAACAGGCGCAAAATAGTTTTTGGAACCCGCAGCAGCAGCCAATATTGACTACAGAATCTTTTGAGCTTTCAGCGCAAGGTAACGAGTTACCAAACGTTGAGTTAAGGCTGGTTTTTGGGGTTACCGGGCTAAAGTTGCAGTGCTCAACAAGCGGTAGATTTGAGTCAGTTGGTCGGTTAATGAATCAAGCAGGAATACCACTTTGGTATCGAGACTATTGGCCGCTAATTGTTGATGATCAGGGGCTTGTAGCGATTGCAGGGATTAAAATGGCAACCAGAACTGACAATGTTAATTATAAAATTTTGTGTGATTTCTCAGCTTTGCCTACTGGGATCAATTGAGCCTGCCAATAAATTTCGGTATTATGCCCTTCCTTGAATTCCACTCGTTTTTATTGGTTTTTCAGGGCTTCTCATGACTCAATACGTTTTTGTTACCGGTGGTGTCGTTTCATCGCTTGGTAAAGGTATTACCGCCGCTTCCCTTGCCGCCATTCTGGAGGCTAGAGGCCTGAAGATCACTATGCTGAAACTGGATCCCTACATCAATGTAGATCCAGGGACTATGAGTCCTTATCAGCATGGCGAAGTGTTCGTAACCGAAGATGGTGCCGAAACTGATCTCGATTTAGGTCACTACGAACGTTTCATTCGTACCACAATGACCCAAAAACAGAACTTCACTACTGGCCGTGTTTACGAGAGCGTTATTCGTAAAGAGCGTCGTGGTGATTATAACGGCAGCACGGTTCAGGTTATTCCTCATATTACCGATGAAATCAAACGTCGAGTGCGTGCTGGCGCTGCTGGTGCTGATATTGCCATGGTTGAAATTGGCGGTACCGTAGGTGATATTGAGGCGATGCCGTTTTTGGAAGCCATTCGCCAAATGCGAGTCGAAGAAAGCAGCAAAAACACCATGTTCTTGCACTTAACATTGGTGCCGTATATTGGCGCTGCTGGCGAAATCAAAACCAAGCCGACTCAGCATTCTGTTAAAGAACTGCGTTCTATTGGTATACAGCCAGATGTTTTGGTTTGCCGGAGTGAGCGTGGCGTTGAAGGTAATGAGCGCCGTAAGATTGCCTTGTTCACCAATGTGGATGAAGAAGCGGTTATTTCTTGCCAAGACGTGGATTCTATTTATCGAATTCCGCAAATGCTAAGTGATCAGGGGCTGGATCAGCTTATTGTTGATCGTTTTCGCTTACAATGCTCGCCGGCAGATTTGAGCGAATGGGAACAAGTTGTCGATGCACAACTCAACCCAACATCGCGAGTAAAAATCGCCATGGTAGGCAAATATATGGACTTGTCCGATGCCTACAAATCTTTAACCGAATCTTTGAGTCACGCTGGTATTCATACCAGAACCAAAGTGGAAGTTTGCTATATCGATTCTGAATCTTTGGAATATGAAGGCACAGATAAACTCAAGCAAATGGATGCGATTTTGGTGCCTGGCGGGTTCGGTGAGCGGGGCGTTGAAGGCAAAATTATTGCTGCCCGTTTCGCTCGTGAAAACAAAGTACCTTATTTAGGTATTTGTCTGGGAATGCAGGTTGCTGTGATTGAATATGCGCGCCATCAGGCGGGAATGGACAATGCTCACAGCACCGAATTTAAGCCAGATACGCCGCATCCAGTGGTCGGTTTAATCACCGAATGGAAACGGTCAGATGGCGAAGTAGAACAGCGTGATGCGGCTGCCGACTTAGGCGGTACTATGCGTTTGGGTGCTCAGACATGTTTATTAGAGCCAGACAGCCTAGCGGCTAAAGTTTACGGCTCCGCTTCAGTCTTTGAGCGTCATCGCCATCGTTATGAAGTTAATGGTGAGTTGGTAACTCAGATTGAACAAGCAGGCTTGAAAGTGTCTGGTCGTTCAGAGGATGGACAGTTGGTCGAAATGGTCGAGATAGAGAATCACCCATGGTTCCTAGCTTGTCAGTTCCACCCGGAGTTCACATCAACTCCAAGAGATGGACATCCACTCTTTACCAGTTTTGTTAAGGCAGCAATCAATCAACGAGATGCATAAGCATTCGTTTGAATTGACTGTTGGAATTTAAGAGGGCTTTGGGCCCGCAGCTATCCTTTTTCTGCTGTTATTTTGGAGAATAGGCTTTATGGCAATTATCGCTAAAATTATTGGTCGCGAAATCATGGACTCTCGGGGCAACCCGACTGTTGAAGCTGAAGTACATCTGGAATCCGGTGCCATGGGTATGGCATGCGCTCCTTCCGGTGCTTCAACTGGTTCACGCGAAGCGTTGGAATTACGTGACGGCGATAAGTCTCGTTACATGGGTAAAGGTGTTCTGACTGCAGTTAGCAACATTAAAGACCTGATCACTCCAGCATTGATTGGTAAGGACGCTGCAGATCAGCGCGCAATCGATAACCTGATGATCGAATTAGACGGTACTGAAAACAAAGCTAAGCTGGGTGCAAACGCAATCTTGGCAGTTTCTTTAGCAGCGGCTAAAGCGGTTGCTGCTGAAAAGCGCATTCCTTTGTTCCAGCACATTGCTGATTTGAACGGCACTCCTGGTGTTTACCGCATGCCGGTACCAATGATGAACATCATCAATGGTGGCGAGCACGCTGACAACAACGTTGATATCCAAGAGTTCATGATTCAGCCAGTGAGCGCAACTAGCTTCCGTGAAGCACTGCGTATGGGTGCTGAAGTATTCCATTCACTGAAAAAAGTTCTGTCTGATCGCGGCTTGAGCACTGCAGTTGGCGATGAAGGTGGATTCGCGCCAAACTTGTCTTCTAACGCTGAAGCGTTAGCAGTAATCAAGATTGCTGTTGAAGCAGCTGGCTACAAACTGGGCACAGATATTACTCTGGCGCTGGACTGTGCAGCTTCTGAATTCTACGAAGACGGTCAATACAACCTGAAAGGCGAAGGCAAAATCTTCTCTTCAGAAGGTTTCTCTGACTTCTTGGCTGAGTTGGCTGAACAATATCCAATCATCTCTATTGAAGATGGTTTGAACGAATCAGATTGGGATGGTTTCGCATACCAGACCAAGATCATGGGTGACAAGATCCAAATCGTTGGTGACGACTTGTTCGTAACTAACACCAAGATCCTGCAAGAAGGTATCGACAAAGGTATCGCTAACTCTATCCTGATCAAATTCAACCAGATCGGTTCTTTGACCGAAACTCTGGACGCGATCAAGATGGCTAAAGATGCGGGTTACACAGCAGTTATCTCTCACCGTTCAGGTGAAACTGAAGATGCAACTATTGCTGATTTAGCGGTTGGTACTGCTGCTGGCCAGATTAAAACAGGTTCTCTGTGCCGTTCTGACCGTGTATCAAAGTACAACCAGTTGCTGCGTATCGAAGAAGCGCTGGGCGACGTTGAATATCCTGGTTTGAAAGCATTCAACCAGCAGCGCTAATTGTTAAAAACTAGCGTTGACAAAAAACCGGCTTCTTAGCCGGTTTTTTGGTTTTTGGAAGTTAGTAGCGATCATCTCTATCTTCATTGTCAGAGAAATCATCACCATCATAATCATCTTTATTGTCGCCAAAATTGTCACGGCCGTATGTGTTCTCTTGGACAGCAATATCTAAGGCAATACTGTCTTCAATGCTTTGTTTTTCGAACAAAGCCGTGTGATTCTGTGTTCTCTTCTTGTGTGTAGGTTTGAATTGGCCGAATGAATTAAAAGTTTTACTCTGGAATCGATCAGCACTTTTGATATTAGTTGTGTTGGTTTTCGTAGGCGATATTGGAGCTAGAACTATTTGTTTAAGTTGTTTGTTTTTAATATTTTGGCAGGCCAATTCGAGTTTGTTGATTTTATGCTCAAGTAGCTTCTCTTTTTTAATAAGCGTCTCTATTATATGTTTTTGTTCACTTTGACACTCTGAGAGTATCTCGATTTTGTTTTCTAGTTGCGCACTTTTTTTAAAGTGCGAGATGATTGTTTTGAACACCATTAGTTCTCGCGTCTTCTTTGTATCGCAATCATCATCCATTATTGCATGGTTGTTATTGATAAAAGTCTATTTAGGCTTAGGCTATGTTGGTTGCATCTAGTCATTTGAATCAACTTTCGCAGTAGAATTGTCGTTGATGCTAGGAAAACATTTCAAGGGATATTCACTTCTGAGTGACATCCAATCATTTTCTATCCAGAAATCGTAGCAACTGAAGTTAAATCAGTTGAATTTACGGATTGGTGCTAATGGCGTTAGGAAAAATGATTTCTTTATTTCGTGTAAAAATCGTTGTTGATAGTTTGGTTGCATTAGAAATTGGCCTGCCTGTTATTCGCAAACACTGTAAATTATTTGAGGCTTTGGCTAACAACGGCGTAGAGCGAGGCTGCTAAAACATGGAAATTAAATACTTCAAAATCTGCGATATCGGTATGTATGAGTCGCAGACAATCAAAGTCGCTCCAACTGACGACTATCCAGATAGCAACGCGACTGTTGTAATTGGTAATAATGGTTCTGGAAAGACAACGTTGCTACAAGCTGTGGCGACTTCTCTTAGTTGGTTAGTCGCTAGGATTTCCTCTGAAAAAGGCGTTGGTAAGCTAATCGAGGAAGATAGTATTCGTAATTCTGCCAATGATGCATTAATCGGGGTATGTGTACGGGAACGGCTCTTGAAGGACTTCCAAGAACGGGATTGGGAACTTGCCAGGAAGCGTAAAGGTAAGAACGGACGGTTTCAATCAGACTTGCAAGAACTGGCTTTGCTAGCCAATTTTTTTCGGCAAAGGTTGACGGATGACCCTTCTGCTTCGTTGCCGTTGGTAGCTTTTTATCCAGCAGAGCGTGGCGTTTTAGATATTCCACTAAAAATTCGCAAGAAACGTTTACTTCAGCAAATTGATGGCTTCGAAAATTCGCTAGGGCAAAGTGTAGATTTTCGCCGCTTTTTTGAGTGGTTTAGAGAACGTGAAGATGTTGAAAATGAACGGGGTGTTTCTGACGAAACAATAACGCTACTAAAAAAAGAACTAAAGAGTGATGAACAAGCATTGCAGAGGTTGGAGCAGCTTATTGAATCTAAAAAAGATCGTCAATTAACTGCGGTTCGCTCTGCAATCTCCAGTTTCATGCCGGATCTTAAAAACCTCAGAGTGCGCCGCAAGCCTCGGCTACATATGTCGGTAGATAAAAACGGTGAAACCTTTGATGTTTCCCAGTTATCTCAGGGCGAGAAAAGTCTAATGGCTTTGGTGGGTGATATCGCTCGCCGGTTAGCGATGATGAATCCTGCTTTGGAAAACCCGCTGCATGGTGATGGCGTAGTGTTGATTGATGAGGTTGACCTGCATTTACATCCGCAATGGCAAAGAAGTTTAATTCAGCGTTTGACTTCTACTTTTCCAAATATTCAATTTGTACTAACCACCCATTCACCGATTGTGATTAGTGATAACCGCAACATTCTTACATATTTACTGAATGACGGAGAGGTTTCACAGCTGCCATCGCAATTTGGTAAAGATGTAAATTCGGTTTTGCTAGATGTAATGAACACCAATATTCGTAACTCTGAAGTTGAGCAAAAGATAGATGCTTTGTTTGATTCGATTCAGGAGGTGCGTATTGTAGATGCATGCGGCCAGCTTGAAGAATTAGAGCAACAACTTTCTGCGGATAATATTGAATTGATGAGAGCGAGATTGTTATTAAGAAAACTGGAGCTCAAGCGTGAGAAAAATCACTAAAAATCTGTCTCCAGTCAGTCTTGAATCTTATAAAAGGCGAAACCCGTCGAACCGCTACTCTGATTTGAGTCCTCAAAATGACAATGATGCAAGGGTGTTGGCAGATGTCGGTGAAGCCTGCACTAAAGAGCAATACTTCTTGTGCGCCTATTGCTGTTGTGAGATTTCAGGCGCTGCTGAAGATACCCGCAATGAGCATGTGCAAGCCCGTCGATTGGCGCCCGATTTAAGTCTTGATTTCAACAATATCGTTGCTAGTTGTAAAACCCTTGCCCAGTGTGATGATGCGCATGGTTCTCAGGCACTGGGGTTAATGCCCTTAATGCAAGAATGTGAAACAGAATTACAGTTCACTATTAATGGTCGGGTGAAAGGGCTCACAGAACAAGCACGGCAAACGATAGATGTTCTTCGATTAGGTGGCGAACGAGATAATAATCGGTCATTAATTGAGAAGCGAAAGAGATTGGTCGAGGCACTTATTTGGAGTTACAACGAAAATCCAGATGAAATATTTACAGAGAGTGAAGAAACTCTAATGTGCTTGATTGACGATCTTCTGCAGCCTGAGCAGGGTAAACTACAGCCATATGGCCCTGTTTTGGTTAATATCCTCAAAGGCTGGCTTGGCGCTGTTAACATCACTGCATGAAATATCTACCTTTAGTGCTTTTAATCATGTTCTCCGGGCTCCAGTACAAACTTTGGCTGGGCGATAGCGGCTATCTGCGATTAACCCGATTGGATGCTGAAATTGTTTCTCAGAAGCAAGGTAATGGCGAACTTGAGCAGCAAAATGCTCAGCTGTCAGCTGAAGTGAAAGGCTTAAAGCAAAGCTTAGAAGCAGTTGAAGAGCGAGCACGGGCCGAGCTGGGTATGATCCGGCGTGGCGAAACCTTTGTTCAGGTAATTGAACCTGATAGTGAGTAGTAGATTGAAGTATTGGGTGATCATTCCCGCCGCTGGCGTTGGAAAAAGAATGCAAGCTAGCTGCCCTAAGCAATACCTGCCGCTGGGATCTGGAACAATTTTGCAACAAACACTGAATATTTTTCTCGATAATGAACAGTTTTCTGGCGTGTTATTGTTGCTCTCGCCAGAAGATGAATATTTTACCGGGCTCAATATCCGCAATCCAAAGCTGATGATTGCCAATGGTGGTAAAGAGCGTTGCGATAGTGTGTTAAATGGCTTACAGCAGCTTTCTATTTTGGCGGATGACGATGACTGGGTGCTAGTGCACGATGCAGCACGACCTTGTTTGAGTGATCAGGATTTACAAAAACTGCTTGACGCCTTGCCTGAATCTGACGGTGCTATTCTTGCCGCGCCAGTGATGGATACGATTAAGCAAGCGACCAATCAAAATGCGGCTGAAATAGATAAAACGGTTGATCGGAGTATGCTGTGGCGGGCGTTAACGCCCCAGGCATTTCGTGTAGGTCAATTACGACAAGCGCTGACACAAGCTTTACAGCAGAAAATTACCGTTACCGACGATGCTTCGGCGATGGAAGCGGCTGGTTACTCGGTTAAGCTGGTTTCGGGTCGTAGCGATAATATTAAAATTACCAGTCCGGAAGATCTCGATCTGGCACAATGGATTTTGGAGAAAAGGTTGTCATGAGAATTGGTCAGGGTTTTGATGTCCATGCATTTGGTGAAGGGCATTTTGTGACCATTTGTGGGGTAGAAATACCGCACAGTCATGGCTTAGTTGCCCACTCTGATGGCGATGTTGCGTTGCATGCATTAGCAGATGCGCTGTTAGGTGCTGCAGGCTTGGGCGATATTGGCCATCACTTTCCTGATACTGACCCTGAATTCAAAGGCGCTGATAGCCGAGGTTTACTTCGTCATGTCATGCAGCTTTTGCAGCAAAAACAATTCAAAGTTGGTAATTGTGATTTAACCGTTATTGCGCAAAAACCGAAAATGGCACCGCATATTGAAACGATGAAAACCAATATTGCGGCGGACTTGCAAGTCGACGTGTCCCAAGTAAATGTCAAAGCGACCACCACTGAAAAGCTCGGTTTTACTGGGCGTGGCGAAGGTATTGCCGCGATGTCGGTGGTGTTACTGCTCGCCAGCTAAATTTTCGAATGGTTTTATCTCGCTTGTTTTAAATGGTTCAAAAGGAAGTTTTACATTGGTATCACAGCAAAACTGGCCACAAGTTCACGGTGTTCCAGCAATTCAAGGTCAGTTGAAGTCGGTTGATGAAGATTTTTTTGTTGATGAAATCGCAGCAGAAAAACCATCGGGCGAAGGTAAGTTTTTGTGGCTGCAAGTCGAAAAAAAATCAACCAATACCGATTGGATGATTCGGGAAATTGCTAAAACGATTGAAGCGAAGCCAGAGCAAATTGGTTATGCCGGGCTTAAAGATCGTCATGCGGTGACTCGCCAATGGATTAGCCTGCCCGGTTTTTTTGAGAGAAAACTCGAACAACAAGACCATGTTGCTGGTTTTAAAATTCTGCAAAGAGAAAGAAGCAAGCAACCACTAAAACCGGGAATGCTCAAAGGCAACCGTTTTGAAATTCGGATTCGTCAATTATCAGCTGCAGAAGGCCAGCCTGAACTCACGCAGAATGAAATTGAACAGCAATTAAATCAAAAGCTGCAAAAAATCGCTGCCGAAGGTTTTGCTAACTACTTTACTGAGCAAAGATTTGGCTATGAAAACATTGCCGTCGCTAAAGATTTTCTAGAAAAAGACAAGCCAGTCGCCCAGTCAAAACAAGGTTTTTATTTTTCAGTCGCCCGTAGTTTGATTTTTAATGATTACCTTGCACAGCGAATTCAACGCCAGAATTGGAATCAGTGCATCGAAGCAGACTTGTTATTAGAGCACGAAACCGGCAAGCAAAAATTTGCACCAGAAATTGCTCGGTTTGCCGCTACGGTTGCCAAAGGAAAACTAAGTCCAAGCGGACCTATGTATGGAAAAGGCGAACCTAGGGCCGGTGGCCAAGCCTACTCGTTAGAAAAACAGGTTATTTCGCTGCATAGTGATTTGGCGGTGGGGTTAATCAGTTACGGTTTGAAAATGAAACGTCGCTCATTGCGCATATTTGCGCAAGCTTTGAGCTGGCGTTTTGAAGAGAATGACTTACTGCTTCAATTTGAACTGCCTGCTGGCTGCTATGCAACAGCGTTGATTCGAGAGCTGGTTGATTATCGTTCCGCCAGCCAACAACCTAATGATCGGCTAGCTAGTAATTAGAACTAGTGAAATAACTTTAAACCTGTAGCAATGGAGCCCAAGTGAAAATACTGATATCCAATGACGATGGAATCCATGCGCCAGGTTTACAAACGCTGGTAAAGGTTTTATCCAGCGAGCATGAATTGCGGGTGGTGGCACCAGACCGTAATCGAAGTGCTGCTAGTAATTCGCTGACTCTGGAAAACCCGCTAAGAGCAAACTGGCTTAATCAGCAGCAATGTTCAATTAATGGCACGCCGACTGATTGTGTGCATCTGGCGTTGTCCGGGGTATTGGAGCATTGGAAGCCAGATATTGTCGTGTCAGGTATAAATGCCGGTGCTAATTTGGGTGATGATGTTCTTTATTCAGGCACTGTGGCGGCTGCTACCGAGGGTCGATTTATGGGTTATCCAGCGATTGCCTTGTCGGTTGACTCATTTCAGCCAGAAAATTTTGAAGCGGCGGCCACTTTCACGCTCAGTTTGCTAAAGAAGATTCAATATAATGCATTGCCGGCCGATACTATTTTAAATATTAATTTCCCTGATCTGCCTTTTGAACAATTGAAGGCACCTGAGGTGACGCACTTAGGCTTTAGGCATCGTAGTGAACCGATGATTAGAGGAGAAGACGGTCGTGGTAATCCGGTAATGTGGATTGGGCCGCCGTCGCCAGAAAAAGAAGCTGGCATCGGCACTGATTTTTATGCTGTCAGGCAAGGCCATGTATCGATTACACCGCTACAGGTTGATATGACGGCGCATCAACAGAAACAGCAAATTAAAGCGTGGGTTGAAGGTTTGTGAGTAGTCGAGATTTTTCGTTAACAGGCATAGGAATGACCTCCCAGAGAACGCGAGACCGTTTGGTTAAGCGACTGGAAGCTCAAGGAATTACCAATCAGCGAGTTTTAGAATCAATTGCTAAGGTTCCGCGGCATCTATTTATTGATGAGGCATTATCTCATCGAGCTTATGAAGACACCGCCTTACCAATTGGTTTGGGGCAGACGATTTCCCAGCCATTTATGGTTGCTAAAATGACTGAACTAGTTTTGGGCGATTCACTGGCAGGTGAGCCTGAACCACAAAGGGTGCTAGAAATCGGCACAGGTTCTGGCTATCAAACGGCAGTTCTGGCAACGCTGGTACCACAGCTTTTTTCTATTGAGCGCATTGCAGCGCTCAAGCAGCGCGCTTCTGGTTTATTGTTTCGGCTGGGGTTAAATAATGTTCGTTTAAGCCATGCAGATGGTTATGAAGGTTGGCCTGCCGGTGGTGAGTTTGAAGCCATTATTGTAACGGCTGCACCGCCAGAAATTCCGCAGGCTTTATTGCAGCAATTAGCGGATGGTGGGCGATTGATTATTCCTGTGGGTGATGATCAACAGCAGCTGCAAGTGATTCGTCGGCGGGGGCGAAATTTTGAAACAGAATTTGTTGAATCGGTTAAATTTGTCCCTTTGCTTGGCGGTATAAACTAAATCGCACTCACTATAAAAAAACCAAATAAAATAAAACTGTGCCAGTTGAGCCGGTTAGGGGAGTATTGACTTGTTTTTAAAACTATATCAGTTGGTATTGAAATGGGCACAGCATAAGTTTGCGTCTTGGTATTTGTTTTTATTTAGTGCTGCCGAGTCGATCTTTTTTCCGATACCGGTTGATGCGATGCTGGCGCCTATGGCACTCAGTCAGCCAAAAAAAGCTTGGCGTTTTGCAGCAATTGCGACCATTGGCTCAGTTGGCGGTGCAGTAATCGGCTATATGTTAGGCAGCTTTTTTGCCGATACTTTGGTGATGCCGGTAATTGAATGGGCAGGTTACCAACACCATTTCGATACGGTGGTGAGCTGGTTTAGTGAATGGGGCTTTTGGGCAATTTTACTTGCTGGCTTTACTCCGATTCCTTACAAGGTTTTCACAGTTGGCGCAGGCGTATTAAACGTCGCTTTTTTGCCATTTATTCTGGGCTCGATTATCGGTCGAAGCGGTCGTTTTTTTCTGGTGGCAGGATTAATGAAATGGGGTGGTCCGGCAATGGAAGCTAGATTGATCAAACATATTGAATGGATTGGCTGGGGTGTGCTTTTGTTGGCAGTGGTCTGGTATCTGTTGAGGCAGCTGGGGTAATTTGTGCCGCGTCTGCTGATTGTTTTACTGCTGGTGCTACTAGCAGGTTGTAGCAGTAATTCTTTTTTTTCAGCAGTGCCTGCTTGGCATACAGTTGCCAAGGGCGAAACCCTTTATTCGATTGCCCGCCAATATGGCCAGGATTTTAAACGCCTGGCCAGCCGCAATCAGTTAAAAAAACCCTACACAATATTCCCCGGGCAAAAACTGCGGGTTGCCCTGACGACTTCGGTTCGATCGTCATCGACTAATGCACCTTATTCTGGCAATCAAACCTCGCCTTATGGTGGTAATCAGGCAGCGCCCTGGAAAGGAGCAGTAGCGAAACCTTGGCAAGGCAATTTAAAGCAGCCCTGGCAGGGTAAAACCAGTCAAAAAAATCTACTAGCAGCAAATACCAGTAGACCAGTTAAAAAGACTAACTCTGATCTCACGTCTCAAGCCAAGAAAAATCCTAAAGATGCTTCGGGTAAGTACTCCAAGCCAAAAATAACATCCAGAAAAAAACCATCCCCTGAGGTTAAGCCAAAGCCATTGGTCAGAAAGTCAGTGGCTACGTTGACCGGCGTCAATAAAAAACATTCATCAAATAACAGTAAGAAATGGCGTGCTTTGAAGTGGCGTTGGCCTGCAAACGGGATAATTTCAGGTCGTTTCTCACCTTCCCGAGAGCTGCAACAAGGGATCGATATTGCAGGGCGAAAAAACGCCTCTGTGACGGCTGCTGAAGCCGGAAAGGTAATTTACTCCGGTAGCGGTTTAAGAGGTTATGGGAAGTTGGTGATCATTAAGCATAGTGAGTTATTTATCAGTGCCTATGCGCATAACCATTTGTTATTGGTTAAAAAAGGAGACTTTGTCAAGTCTGGACAAAAGATAGCCGAAATGGGAAGCACCCCTCAAAAAAAAGTGCATCTACATTTTCAGATTCGTTATGATGGTCGAGCTGTTGACCCGCTGAAATACTTGCCTCAGCGGGTGGGAGGCTAATTGGTGGGCATGGATTGCCACTTTATCAATTGCCTGAATAACGAGAAATATTGGCGAAAATAAAAATAACAGCCGCACAATCTATAAGTGAGGTTTCATCATGACAGGGAAAAGTGATGGGGATCTTTTCGAAGTAGACGCAGCAGAAGTAGCAGAATTGGACCTCGGCGGAGAAGCTACCGAACCTAAAAATACTTCTGACGATACTGAAGAAAAGGCGGCTGTTAAAGACAGCCCAAAGTCCAGCAAACTTGAAGAAAAACTAGGTCTGAAAAAAGCACCGGTGCGCCGCGGTCGTCGTCCTGCAGCTGGTGGATTTGATGCGACACAAATGTATCTCGGTGAAATTGGTTTCTCACCGTTATTAACTGCTAAAGAAGAAGTGCATTACGCTCGTTTGGCGCTGAAAGGCTGTGAAGCTGCTCGCAAAAGAATGATTGAAAGTAACCTTCGTCTGGTAGTAAAAATTGCTCGCCGTTATAGCAACCGAGGTCTTGCATTATTAGATCTGGTTGAGGAAGGCAATTTAGGTTTGATCCGTGCGGTAGAAAAGTTTGATCCGGAACGAGGATTCCGTTTCTCAACTTATGCTACTTGGTGGATTCGTCAAACCATCGAACGTGCCATTATGAATCAGACTCGAACCATTCGATTGCCGATTCATGTGGTTAAAGAATTAAATGTCTATCTGCGGACATCTCGTGAATTGGCGCAAACGCTAGATCACGAACCTCGTGCAGAAGATATAGCGAAAAAGCTTGGTAAGCCGGTAGCAGATGTTGAACGCATGTTACGTGTTAATGAGCGAGTAACATCTGTCGATGTACCGATTGGTGGTGAGTCTGATAAATCACTGCTAGATACCGTTGCTGATGAAAATACTTTGAATCCGGCAGAGCAGTTGCAAGGCGATGATCTGCGCGAAGGTATTGATCGCTGGTTAGATGAATTGACTGAAAAGCAACGTGAAGTTTTAGCCCGTCGTTTTGGATTGCGTGGACATGAAACCAGCACTCTGGAAGAGGTGGGTAATGAAATTGGCTTAACTCGTGAGCGAGTGAGACAAATTCAGGTTGAAGCACTTCGCCGCTTGCGAGAAATTCTAGAAAAGCAGGGGTTATCGACCGAGTCTTTATTCCGCTAGTTTTTATATTTTTTGAAGAATAAAAATGCCGCACCATTTATTTATGGGCGGCATTTTTAATGCGTGTTTAAAATTTATTGTGGTCCAGCCACACTGGAAGATTCGCTCTGAGAAGTATCCCAAAAAAGATTTTATTTAAAGCCTCGATGTCTTCAAAATATAGTTCAGGATTCAGGATTATTAGTTGGTAATTTAAATGGTGTTGAGTCAAATGCAGCAGAGTTTTAAATCTGTAAAATAAAGCTGTTAATTTTAGTTAATAATTATTGGATAAGACCATCTGCCATAAATCCCAGCTGCTCGAGATGTTCGCGTTTATCTTTAATGCCGTTTTATTTATCATCCGGGACGCACTATTAAAATTGAGCTTTTCATAATTCTTCGGTTTGGTATCAAAGGCTTTGTCGTCGATTTGGTGTTCGCTGTTTAATGACAAATGGCTATGATGGTTATCAAGGTGTACCGGCTAAGTAGATTAATGGGATTATAAAGAATGAGTATTTAATCCGAAAATTAAATGATATAAATGAAGCAAAGATAATGGTAGGTGAATCAGTTCACATATATAACCAGCGGTGGTTTCATTTATTAGCATATAAAATGCTCGATGAAATACACCGGGTGATCACTTAAAGTAGGGTGCAACCGGACGAGGGCTCAGCTTCTCTAGAAGATTTTATAGAAGATTTCATAGAAGATTTCATAGAAGATTCCATGTCGCTTAATATTTTGATGAGTGCTGGTATAGGTACTACGTTGCAAGTAGAAATACCCGTTGGTGAAATTAGAGTCAGTAATGTGCCGCAGGGGCTGATAATATAACGGGATATATCGGGTGCATTAAAATCAAGGGTCTCTTCATTGTTATCGAAGAAGGGGTGTGCTTGTTCTCCATGAGCAATTTTCTGTCTCATTAATCCAGCTGATGATGTGTATGTTAAATAATAATCTGGTGATGCACCAATCGCAAGGTAAGGTGGATTGCCTGCAAGGTGTGAGTTGTCGATCTCTGCTCTTGATGCGGTGTGCATTGACGTAGTCACAAAGAATTGTCGAATTGCTCCGTAATTTTGAATTAAATGCAGTTCATACTTATTGCTTGAAAAAATCAGGGGGCACCTGGATGCTGTTTGTCCTCGTAGAGAAGCGCCTATAGCATTAGTAATAGGTTGATGCCTGCATGCAAAAGAAAATGTTTGTGAAGTAAGTGGAGACCAGCGATAAAGATTGCTTTCGCACAATATAAAAATCGACTCCTCGTTAGGGTGTACTATTGCGCATTGTATTTGATTTAAATTATTCCCTTTCAGTATATTGTTCGCAACGCTGCGGGTAAAATTTCGATAGATTAACTGGGTGCTACTCATGTTGTTTTGGGCGTAGTACATCATGCCGGGCGCATGAGCCTTCCAAAGATGAGAGACGTGGCCTGGAATTTGATTAACTGACGAT